>NZ_JAUYVJ010000040.1:0-28581 GCF_030689115.1 Psychrobium sp. 1_MG-2023
GGCTCCCCAAGCTGGACTCGAACCAGCGACATACGGATTAACAGTCCGCCGTTCTACCAACTGAACTATTGGGGAATCACTGTATCACTAACTTTCATTCATATCCTAAAAGGATGGCTCCCCAAGCTGGACTCGAACCAGCGACATACGGATTAACAGTCCGCCGTTCTACCAACTGAACTATTGGGGAATGAATGATTGTCGGTGAAGACGGAGCGCATATTAAAGATTGGAGTGCTAACTGTCAACACTGTATTTATAAAAAAATTCCATTTGAGCAACACTTATACAATTCGACGTATAAATATGCGAAATAGCCCTTTATTATCCAAAATGTAATGGTTAACGATGTAAAAGACTTACACTCATCACTTTTTCTAGTATCTGGGGCATTACTATCGAACTTCGGCAACAGTTACCATTGTCGATCCGAGATCGGTGTTACGATGTTGCAGATTCGATAATCAGCGCATATATCATTGGCTATCTGAGCCTTAACAAGAACTATAGGCCATGCAATAGCTTTTTCTTTCTTCGCTGGTGTTAATCAGCGAAAGAGGGGGAAGGCTGCTTAAGCCACTAAGGAGGTTTGGTATTGGTTATCGTGTGTTTACAATAAATGTTCGAAATGTTGATGTCGGATGTAAAAATATTTTTTAGTGTTTTTTTTAGTTTTTTTTCTATATCCCTAATCCCTCACCCTATAAGGGGTTGGTGGGTTATCCACTAAAACTGTGGATAACTATGTTTATTAAATGTTTTAATGTGGGCTAATCCCAATGAAATAAGGGGTTTCACTAAGATTAGTTGAAAATTGAACAAAAAGTGAATTTATAATGTATTCAGCAGGTTAGCTCATGTCAATAATGTAACAAGAGATTTGTTCTAGCTGGTGATTTGTGAGGTGTAACTACTTGACAGTTTAAAAAAGGTAGGAATTAAAAGCGTTGGATAACTTATTCTATATCCTATTTAAATGAGTTTTATTATTATGTATGCCGTTAAACTAGATATAGTATAGCTTTGTTATAAGTCAAGGGGTTAAAGGTAAATAATTTTAGCTAGGTTGTATTACCACCACAGCTGATGAAAACATATTCTTTAACACTTTTTATTAGATGTTGCTTGTCACTTAGTTCATTGTCATTTCTCTTTCTGCTAGGATAATGCTCCCACTTTAACTAGCGTAAAATTCATGAACTCAACTGCACTATTAACGGCTCCAGTTAATTCGACTCTCAAAAGTATGACTGTTCCAATGACGTATGGATTAATTCTTATGATGTCATTTAATATCGTCGATACTTTTTTTGTTAGCATGCTGGGGACTACATCATTAGCTGCGTTTAGCTTTACTTTCCCTGTAACGTTTACATTAATTAGCCTCGCTATTGGAATGGGGGTAGGTGTTTCCGCAGTCGTAGCAAAAACATTAGGGCAAGATAATAAAGAATTAGCAAGGCAACATGCATCGGTTGCCTTGATTGTTTCTGCAATATTAATCTATGGCTTAGCCATGGTAGGTGTTTGGCTGCATGATGTGATATTTAGTGCGATGGGTGCTAGTACAAAAGAGATTGAATTGATCTCTCTCTATATGAGCCCTTGGTTGTTTGGTTGCTTAATTTTGATCATGCCAATGATTGGTAATTCGGTGATGCGTGCTTCAGGCGATACCAAAACCCCTGCAAAAGTGATGGGGATAGGGGCAATAATTAACGCAATTCTCGATCCTATTTTTATTTTTGGTGCTGGCCCGATTGAACCTATGGGGCTTCAAGGCGCGGCTATTGCGAGTATTTTAGCAAGTTTCGTATGTTGTGTTATTGTTTTTTATCGCTTGACCATCTCTTATCAAATGTTGGGGTGGGGCTACCGTCTCAACCAGGTGATTGACTCTAGTAAGAAATTATTAGCCATTGGCTTACCTGCAGCGGCTTCTAATATGATGACACCGATTTCATCGAGTATTTTAACTGCGATTGTTGCTACTTATGGGAGTGAAGCAGTGGCTGCATTTGGTGTAGGTGGAAGGATAGAGTCTTTTGCTGTTATCGTTGTGCTTGCTCTATCGATGTCTCTTCCGCCGTTTATAAGCCAAAACTTCGGGGCAGGGCATTATCAGCGTGTAAAGCAAGGCTACTTTTCTAGCATTAAATTTGTGATGTTATGGCAAGCGGCTATTTATTTGATTTTAGCTTTATCTTCGGGGTACATTGCCCGTTTATTTGCAACAGACCCACAAGTGATAGAAATTATTACCTTGTACCTCTTAATTATGCCACTGACTCACGGGTTTGCAGGAATCACTATTTTAAGTAACTCTTCGTTGAACGCATTGCATAAACCAATGATTTCCATTGGACTTAATATTATTCGTTTATTCATTTTGATGTTGCCTTTGGCTTTCTTTGGCGGTTATTTAGGTGAGGTTACAGGTTTAATTATTGGCGTTGCTATCGCTGGTGGCTTAACGGGACTCATTGCTTTTGTTATTATGAGGTTTCACTTGCATCAATTGGCAGGCAACACCAACTTATCATCACAATCCAATCATGATATAGCACTAGAGAACTCTAAATGACCTTTTCTTTAAATTCGGAATATCAACCAGCAGGCGATCAGCCAACCGCTATCGCACAGCTTTGTGATGGTCTTAATTCAGGGTTGGCTCATCAAACCCTACTGGGGGTTACTGGCTCTGGTAAAACTTATACAATGGCTAATGTAGTCGCTAAGTTAGGTCGACCAACGATGATACTAGCGCCAAATAAAACTTTAGCTGCGCAGCTTTACGCTGAGATGAAAGAGTTTTTTCCAGAGAATGCTGTTGAATATTTCGTATCTTATTACGATTATTATCAGCCTGAAGCCTATGTCCCTTCAACAGATACCTTTATTGAAAAGGATGCCGCGGTAAATGCGCATATTGAACAAATGCGGTTATCGGCAACCAAAGCGTTAATTGAGCGCCGAGACGTTGTGTTAATCGCTTCCGTTTCTGCCATTTACGGGTTAGGTGATCCTGAGTCATATATGAAAATGCTATTGCACTTTCGTCAGGGGGACATCATGGAGCAGCGTGCGATCTTGCGCCGCTTAGCAGAATTACAATACAAACGTAATGACATGGAGTTTGCTCGCGGAACATTTCGTGTGCGTGGTGAAGTGTTAGATATTTTTCCTGCAGATTCTGAGAAGTTAGCTGTGCGTGTCGAGATGTTTGATGATGAAGTCGAGCGTATTTCGTTATTTGATCCGCTTACAGGTACAGTTGACCGTCAAGTTGCTCGTTTTACTATCTACCCTAAAACCCATTATGTTACGCCAAGAGAGACTATATTAGGTGCAGTGGATAAAATAAAGGAAGAATTACGCGAACGCAAAGAGCAACTGCAATCCCTTAATAAATTGATTGAAGAGCAACGTGTTACAGAACGAGTTAGCTATGATATTGAGATGATGCTTGAGCTGGGTTATTGTTCAGGTGTAGAAAACTATTCTCGTTATTTATCGGGACGAGCGCCAGGAGAGCCACCACCGACACTCATCGATTATTTGCCCGATGATGGCTTGCTAATTATTGATGAGTCGCATGTGACTGTTCCGCAAATTGGCGCAATGTATAAAGGCGATCGCTCGCGTAAAGAAAACCTAGTGCAATATGGTTTCCGTTTGCCTTCTGCTCTTGATAATCGACCATTAAAATTCGAAGAATTTGAAGCGATTGCACCACAAACGGTTTATGTCTCGGCGACACCGAGTGATTATGAGCTTGATAAGTCAGGTGACGATGTTGCGCGTCAAGTGGTTAGGCCAACAGGTTTACTCGATCCTGAAATTGAGGTGAGGCCTGTTGCTACACAGGTTGACGATTTATATAGTGAAATTCAAATCAGGGTCGCAAAGGGAGAGCGTGTTTTAGCGACTACGTTGACCAAGCGGATGGCGGAAGATTTAGCAGAATACCTAGATGAACACGGTGTCAAAGCTCGTTACCTGCATTCTGATATTGACACTGTCGAGCGGATCGAAATTATACGTGATTTGCGTTTGGGTAAATTTGATGTACTAATCGGGATTAACTTATTGCGTGAAGGCTTAGATATGCCTGAAGTGTCTCTAGTGGCTATCTTAGATGCGGATAAAGAAGGTTTTCTGCGCTCAGAACGTTCATTAATTCAAACCATTGGACGCGCCGCGCGTAACCTTAATGGTAAGGCAATTCTTTACGGTGATCGTATCACTAAGTCGATGAAAAAAGCCATTGATGCCACTGAATCACGACGAGCATTACAACATGCGTTTAACATTGAACATGGCATTGTTCCGCAAGGTTTAAACAAGTCCGTTACTGATTATTTAGATGTTGGTGATGAAGAAATCTTGGCCGTTGCAGAAGAAACAGCGCAATATGCTAATACTTCAACGGCTGATCTTGCCAAGGAAATCAATAGCCTTGAGCATCAAATGTATGAGCACGCGCGTAATCTTGAGTTTGAAGATGCGGGTAAATTGCGTGATGAAATTGCTAAGCTTAACGATTTATTGCTAACGCGTTAAGCTTAATATGATTGAACTCTCTTTAATCGTTGAGAGAGTTCAATGGTCAAGAAAGAAATTATAGCAATGAGTGCACCAAAAAGGTGTGCGTCTGTTGCAACGTTGGCGTCAATTAACTCGCTCATCTTCACACTCGCACCATAGATACTTTCATAGACAACTTTAGCAATAACTGCCCCTAAAAGCACGTAACTGACTTTGTCTCCTGTCTTTATATCACTTAGGCAGCCATAAACAAATAAGCCATGAAGCACACCCGACAAGCCAACATAAAGCTCAATGTTAGGGCTGAATAAATATAAAGCGCAACCTAGTAAAGCGGCATTTGTTAACACGAAAAAACTAAACTTAAGAGGGGGGAAATGTGGGTTATACATATAGCTAAGAAATAATAATCCCACTAAGTTAAATAGTAAATGCCAATGGTTAGTGTGAAGAAAATTACCTGTTAGTAGTCTCCAATATTCCCCTTTAGCAATTAACTCTCGGTTAAACTCTAACTGCATGAGTACAGTGTCTTGAACAGCGTATAAAACTGCACATAGAACAGTGATGAGAACAGGCACAGCCCAAGAAGTAAGTGGTGTTTTTATCATGTTTGTATCATTTGTCACAAAGGAGATGTTTTCGTTAGTGTATCTCATCGTTATAATGACAACAAATCACAGAGCTAAGTCATAATTGAGAGCGTAATGAGTAAAAGAGCTAAGTGTTCACAATGTAATAAGGCACTTGTTGCCTGCTTTTGTCACACAATAACTAAGCAAAATAATGAGCTCAATGTCGTTATTTTACAGCACCCAAGTGAAGTTAAACATGCTAGAGGCACAGCAAAGATATTAGAATTATCTCTCTCTCACTGTCAAATATTAGTGGGTGAGGATTTCTCTGATGATCAGCAGTTTAAGCAACTATTCACAGCGTCGGATAAGAAGTTATTGCTATTGTATCCTGGTGATGAAACGATATCTCCGCAAGTATTATCTCAAGAAATAGCACAAACAGACCAACAGTTGAACGATTATGTTGTGATAGTCATTGATGGCAGTTGGAAGAAAGCGTACAAAATATTTTGTCTCAATCCAGTGTTAGCCGAGCTGACTCGAATAGGTATTGATGTTGATAATCAAAGTAACTATCGGATTCGAAAGTCGAGCCGTAGCGATAGTTTGTCGACTCTTGAAGCCTGTTATACACTGCTGTCTCAGGTCGAACAAAAAGATTACAGCTCTTTATTAACGAGCTTTGATTACATGGTTAATTTTCAACTAAACTCGATGCCCGAACAAGTTAAAAGACGTTATTAATAGGACGTTACCATGGTATGTTGGATTCGTTACATACCATGGGAAACTAACGTAATCTAATACGTTTGATTAGGCTTGAACTGGCGTGAGACCAAGTAAAGTGGTTGCTCATCGATTTGTTTAATATGGCGCTTAACGAGGTCCAAACCAACGGTTGCTACATAGTGTTGGAAATAGTGACGCTCAACTGGAATATATAGCGCGATACTTTGATGGTTATCTTTATCTCCCCAGGCGATCCAAACAAGCCCGACGGGCTTTTCATCACTGCCGCCCGTAGGGCCTGCAATCCCTGAGACTGCCACACCATAGTCTGCTTGGCTATGGCGTAGCGCGCCTTGCAGCATTTGCTCGACGACTGGCTGGCTCACTGCACCGTGTATAGATAAAACTTGCTGGTCTACGTCCAGCACTTGGTGCTTAATCTCATTGGAATAGGTTACAAACCCTGCACCAAAGACACTTGAAGAACCCGGCACAGACGTTAATTTTGATGCCATTAGCCCACCTGTACAAGATTCGGCGAAGGTAACACTTTGTTTCTTTCTATTTAACGTTTCAACTAATGACTGTTCAACTGTTGTTTTATCTGGGCCAATAATATGAGCGCCCAATAGTTCTTCTAGCTTTTGCTGCCAGCTTACTTTTGTTTGATGAGCACTTTTAGCATGAGAGGTGAGTTTTATTTCTACATAGGGGCGAGCAGCACGAAAGCCTAACTCTATGTCTGCTGGCCAATCGGGTAAATGCTTATCTACCAGACCCTGAATAGTTGATTCGCCAAGACCAAAGACTAAAAAACGGCTGACGTCAGTTGTATGTACTGAATCACTGTATTGACGAAGTTTGGGAATGATTTCATCATTAAGCATAGTTTTTAATTCGTGCGGCACTCCAGGGGTTGTAAAAACGATGCAGTTATTCAGTGTCAATGAAAAACCAACTGCGCTGCCGTTTTTATTGGCTAAGATATCACAGCCTTGGGGTAACATCGCTTGTTTTTTATTGGGGCCATCAAGCTCAAATCCACGTTTTTGACACCAGTGTTCAAGATGCGCAATAGCCTTGGGGTGACATGAAATAGGTAAATTAGCTGCATCGGCTAAAGCCTGTGCTGTCATATCGTCGACTGTTGGTCCAAGACCGCCGTTAATTATCAAAATGTCGGATCGCTGGCTTAAGTGAATGATTTCTTCGGTTAATAATTCTGTATCATCTTTTAAGGTGACGCGTCTCGCGACCTCTAAACCTAACTCGCCAAGCTGTTGTGCTATAAACGCTGAATTAGTGTCTACAACATCGCCCGAGACAAGTTCATTGCCCGTTAACAGCAGCTCTATCTTTAGTTTTTTCATTTATTTAATTATTCCAATTGCATCCTTTGACCATATTGCTTGACTGAGCCAATGGACTCAAGCCTATTTGTGACAATTTCCTACTGAAAGATGATTTTATCTTAAGCGATTAATGTAAATAGTGGTGGACTGTCAGGGCCAAAGGCGTACTATGAGCGAAATTTTGTTATTGGACAAACACTCATGGCACAGAAAGCGACCATTTATAAGGCTGATGTTAATATTGCGAATATGGATCACGGGATCTACTTAGATCAAAACTTAACTATTGCACAGCATCCATCGGAAACGATTCAGCGGATGATGTTAAGAATTGTGGCGTGGGCTATGTATGCTAATGAACGTTTGGTCTTTACTCGAGGGTTATGTGAAGAGGACGAACCCGAGTTATGGCAGAAGAATTTTAGTGATGACATTGAGTTGTGGATTGATTTAGGGTTACCTGATGAAAAGCGCTTAAAAAAAGCCAGCGTTCGAGCTCAAAAAGCCGTTCTATTTACCTATGGTA
The DNA here is from genome assembly GCF_030689115.1 of Psychrobium sp. 1_MG-2023. Classification (NCBI taxonomy): domain Bacteria; kingdom Pseudomonadati; phylum Pseudomonadota; class Gammaproteobacteria; order Alteromonadales; family Shewanellaceae; genus Psychrobium; species Psychrobium sp. 1_MG-2023. Next base: position 7,734 of record NZ_JAUYVJ010000040.1, read on the forward strand.
GCAATGCTGCAAGAGAATGGTGGAAGCAACATCAATCTATAGGTAAAAAATTTAGTAATTTAACGATTCATTTTGTTGATGATGCAATGATGGAAGCGTTAGCAGATTTAGTCAGTCGAACTATGCAATTGCAGTTTTCTATTAGCGACGGCCAAATCTGGCTAAGTTGTCAGGAGCAGTCAATTTTGCTGGAAGTGGATACATGGCAGGGTGAGCTATAATTCTTTATTGAGTGTGACTAGCACAGAGTGAGTCATTTGCGTTAGTCACCTTCTGTTATTTCCGGCACTTTGATTGGAAAAGTCATAGTACAGGTAATTCCTTCCCCTTGCTTACTATGACATTCTACAGTTCCCTTAAGTGACTGAGTTACTAATGTCTGCACAATGTGCATGCCTAAACCACTGCCACCTTCGCCACGTTTAGTGGTAAAGAAGGGCTCAAATATTTGTGCTAGTTTACTTTCACTGAGCCCTACCCCATTGTCGCGGTACTCTAAGCTAACGTTGTCATTAATCATCTTTCCAACGATAGTGATCAGTCCACCGTCTCTATCTTCAAATGCATGAATAAGGCTGTTATTCACTAAGTTAGTCACAATTTGTGAGATAGCGCCTGGGCGAGTATAAAGGTTGATTTGACTATCGCAGTCGATTTTTACCGTATGTGTGGTCTTTTTTATTCGAGGGGTTAGACTCAGAATAATTTCATCTAAGTATGCCTTGAGGTTGAATTCACGTGTTGCATCTGAGGTTTGATCGACAGCAACTTCTTTAAAGCTTTTAACTAAGTCAGCTGCTCGTGCCATATTAGTCAGGATAATTTGTGCACTCTGTTTAACGGTGTCAGTATACTTTTCTAATCGTGAACGGCTGAGTTGATTAGTCTCTAATAAGTGTTCAAGTTGCTTTGTTTCTTCTTCTAAGTGTGACCCCGCGGTAACCCCTATGCTTAACGGTGTGTTAACCTCATGGGCTGTGCTGGCAACGGTTTCCCCAAGTAGGACCATCTTTTCGCTCTCGATTAGTTGTTGTTGAGCTGACGTGAGGTTCGACTCACTTTGCATTAGCTCATTTGTTCGTTGTTTAACTAATTGTTCAAGACGGACTTTATGGCTTTTTAGCTCTTGATTACTCCGGGCCAGCTGCTGTGTGCGTTGTTGAAGTTGCTCTTGTTGCTCTAATCGCTCGGTAATATCAGTGATTGATGCCATATTCAGTGAGTCATTATTGATAGTTAGTTTGGCGATATCTAACTCTACAAAAAATTCTTGACCATTTTTCCTCAACCCTCGTAATAGCTTATTTCCATGTAATTGCTGAAACTCAATATACTTTTTCTTAAAAGATTCAACCTTTTTGGGGTGTGTATCTCGAGCGTCTTTGGGAAGTAATAATACTAACGGTTGGCCTATGATCTCTTCAGCATAGTAACCAAACATTCGCTCTGCTGCCTTATTAAATTGTACGATATGTTGTTGACTGTCAATTGTTACAATCGCTGTAGCCGTTAAGTCTAACAGGCTGAAATAGTGATCTTTACTTTGATTAAGCTCAGCAACCATTTCGTTTAGCTCAGCCCGTTGGTATTGATTAGTAAGAATAGTCTCTTTGAATTGAACTAATGCATCAACTAGTTTAGCAATTTCATAGTTACTCGATTTCGGCAGTTGGATATCAGTTTTTTGCTGAGTTAAATTGAAAAGTGCTTGGTTTATCGCCTCAAAATCCCTACTCATTAATTTGGCACCGTACCATGCAACCAACATCATAATGATAATGAGTAACACCGAGATAACAGCAATCAGTTCTTGATCAAAGAGGGTGCTATCAATTTTCTGCTGACTATTGCTAATATTAGACAAGTAAAAGTTTGATATATCTAAAAAGTTTGTGTTTAGTTGGTTAAAATGTTGATTGGTCGTTGCTAATTGACTGAACGCTAGAGGAGAGCCTTGACTCGCTATCTCGATCGTTAAAACAGCACTTTCGCGATACTTGGTGAAATTTTCTGTGGCTTGTTTTGAGATTGTTTGTCCACTACCCAACAATGGATGGTGTTTGCTTATTGTGTCGGTTAGTTTCTCTTCAATGTTGAATACATTATTTATAATGACTCTGCCGTCGATATAAAACTTTTTCTCATCAGCTGCTTGATATGAATCGGAAATTAACGTGCTTAAATTGACATGATTATTGATGAGCTGTGCTGATAATTGATTTATCTTACTAATATGGGGAAGATTGTCTTGGTTAATCTTAAAAAACAACTGACTGTGAGACGCAATGATTGAATTACTTGCGGAAAACAACAAAGCAAAAAGTACCGTTGCAATTGCAGGAATGAGGAGAAATCGATTTCTTAAACTGCCCAGTGAATAACTTTTCATGGTTTAGTTACTCAATTATCTCGACAGCTTGTTTAAGAGGGGAAGTATTATCATCGGTTTGCCATTGTTGTGGTGAAATATTACCAAGATGAGTTAATTTATCATTTACTACTTTAAAAATAACCATCATTGCATCATCTTCAGGCCAAATGCCTAAACTGTCGTAGAGGTTGCTAGTATGACCAACAAACATAATATTACTCTGCTGAGGCTGACTATGGAGCATTAAACTTTTTAGTTTCTGAGCGAGTAAATTGACGTTGTGTTGGTTTTGGTTGAACGAAAATGTGAGGTCATTACTGATAATAAAATTTTTATCCATCATCGCTGCGGTTTCTGTGCATTGACAATAGGGACTTGAATAAACGTGGCTAATTGGGATGTTTAATTGTGTTATACCACGCTTAATTCTTTGCAACTGGTTAATACCATTTTTTGAAAGGCGACGTTGACTAAGACAGTCAGAGTAAGGGTTATCTACGGACTGATAATTAGTTTTGCCATGACGCATATAAATAATGTTTCCACCACCTATTAACTGCTGTTTCAGACTGGCTATTTGGCTAGACGTCGCCATTACAGAGGGTACTAATAAACAACACGTCAAAATGAAGTTAACCATTAAGAATGTATATATTGAACGTCTCATGTTCACTTTTATATCCTTTCATGAACTTGGTGTGCAACGATAGAAATGGTAAAAACTCGTTTAATTATAGAAGCTCTATATACAATTACAACTCAAGTAAGTTGGTTATTTCTTTATATTTCTATTGGCTAAAGCAGCTGGATAACCCCGCTCTTTGGCCAAAGCAATGCCTATTGTAGTGATATTCTTATCAGTGATAGGGGACGTTAATGGGCTAATTGCGGGTATTAAATGATCGTCTAGAAATGACAGCTTTGTTAAATCATCAATAATGGCGTGTGCGGCGTCAATTGCTGATGAGGCTTTTACAATCTCACAACGGGCATAGTTTTTCTGGTTAAAGAATACCCCCGCCGCCCTTAAGCTGGGATCTTGCCCTGGAATTTGCTGAGCGCCAAATAATGGCTTACCACCAATATCAGCGGTGGCGAAGCTCGGGATAAAGTGCGCCATAAAGTCTATCGCGTTTTGACTTCGTTCTTTGATTAATTGCGGAGGCCATTGCTTAGTCAACTTATTAATAAAACGTGGCGCGAGCTGAGGCTGTGCTGAGTGTTTTGAATTTTTAACTAATCCTTGCTCAAATAAGGTGATGTCTTGGGTCATGCCATGGATTTGGAAATAACCACCGGGGTAGGGGGTTAATTGTGCCATACCGTTTGGTGTTCCTCGTTCGCCATAGAAAATGACTTCAGGCCATTGTCCCTGACATTGTGACCATTGCGTAACATAGGCTGCTTTAAACTCCACTAATCGCTCAACGGGTTGAGCAATATAATCATCGATAGTACCACTTTGGTAACCACACGCATTGATTATGTAATCGAATTGAGGGTGTGAAGTCACACCTTGCTGTTCAACTGTTAACTGCCATTGGCCATCGATGCGTTGAATATTCTTAACCTGACTTTGGGTTGCAATATGACAATTAGGCTGTGCTTCAAGGGCAATAGTTGCGGTGGCGGCCAAACGAAAAACACTGAGCCCATACTCTTGAACAATGATCAGTGGAAACTTTATTTGGTTAAAGTCGAGTGTTTTTGCAACCGGGATCAACCAATCTTGTAATGTATGCGGCTGGGCCGGCAGAGGCTTGGTGACCAATGCTTCAAGTTCGTCACGTTCAATTAAGGTATAATAATCTTCAGGTTCACCTAATACTTTATTTTCCGTATTTTGAACAACAAGTCGATGATATTCATCACGAAGCAACTGTAAACGAGGCAATAAGTGTTTTACTTCACCTGGGTCTCGTTGCGGTATAGCGATCACTGTCGGTCGATAATCAGCGCTGTGTTTATAAAGCTTTAGGGTATCAATAGATTGTCGTAAAAGAGTGAGGCATTGTTGTTGGTCTATCTCACGATAGAGGTTACCACCGGCATGGAGGTGGCAAATAGGTGGACCATTGACTAAACTAGGCCCTTGTTCAAGTAAAGTTACATCGAGCGGTTGGGCTGATAAATGAAGCGCAATGGTTGATCCTGCAACGCCTCCTCCAATAATACCTATGCGTGGTGGTGATTTTTTTGTAGAAACAGAGGATGATTGCGACATAACACTTAGCATGAACGAAAGAACTATGGTGTTAATTTTACTTAGCTTATTCCTATTGAGCAAGATTAATCGAACACTCCCTAAAATTATGAGCCCATGGTAGGCAAGGCTAGACGATGCAGCAGCGAACGATTCATTTTGGTGAGGATGAACAATCATATATTCAGACTCATAGTGGGTTTAAACCACCAGTAACGTTAATTCGAGACTACCTTAATCCAGCCCAGCAAGGGGCACTAAAAACAGAAGCGGCAACATTTGCTTTTAAGCAACCTCAAATTAAAATACGCGGTGAACTTCGAACCATCGCCTGTCGTCAAGTTTGGTTTGGTGATGAAGGGTGCGATTATGAGTACTCTTCATTATTGATTAATGCACAACCGTGGCCTAAGTATGCGAATAAACTAAAGCAAAAACTTCGCAATGATTTTGGTCTTTACTTCAATGGTGTGTTGGTTAACCAGTATCTTAATGGGAGGCAGCATGTCGGGTGGCATGATGATGACGAGCCGGAGCTAATTAGGAGCGCAACGATTGCTTCTATATCGGTTGGTGCTAGTCGGGACTTTTCATTGCGTCACAATAATAGCCGTGAAGTCGTGACAATCCCATTACATTCAGGTGATTTGTTATTAATGCATTCTCCTATGCAACAGCAATGGCAACATTGTTTACCTAAACGCTTAAAAGTTGAAGAGTCGAGATTAAACTTCACTTTTCGTCAACTGACGCCCTTTTTTCACCTTAAGTAGCTTGAGAGAATCTTGAAAAATAGTAAACGATTAAGTCAATTAGCCACTATGGTTAAATATCCGTACCCTCATATTTGGGATTGTTGTTGTGATCATGGTTTTTTGGGAATTGAACTATTAAAACAACAGCATAAAAAGGTGGGCGAAAGTGAACGCCAGTCAAATATCCATTTTGTCGATATAGTTCCGACCATTATGACGCAACTATCTGAAAAATTGTCGCGACATTTTCTACACCAGCCCTTGTGGCATGTTCACTGTCTTGATGTGGCTAGCCTTCCTCTCAGTGAGTATCCCGTTAGCGAACGTCATTTGATTATCATTGCTGGCGTTGGTGGTGAATTGACTCAATGGTTTGTCAAAGCGATAGTTGCTCAAAACCCACAACATCAACTAGAATTTTTGCTTTGCCCACTGCGGCAACATTATCAATTACGAAAAACACTAAGCGAGTTAGACCTCAGGCTAGTGGATGAACAATTGCTACAAGAGAATAAACGTTTTTATGAAATGATTCATGTTACTTCAGACCAAAATTATCCAGAAGTTAGTTTAGTTGGAAATAAGATGTGGCATGGTAGTGGAGCCGTTGGGCAAGCTTATTTGAGCAGAACACTCACACATTACCAAAAACAGCAGGGGCAATCACTTGCTGAAGTAAAGGCTTATCAGCAAGTGATTATTGACTAATGTTAACTTACTTAGCCTGACGGCATCGCTAAAATAGTGTTGATATCCATTGTTTCTTGGTATGCAATCAGGCGGGTTTGTTTTGTCATGCGTGCATAGACAGCCATACGATCAGCTAATTCATTTCCTTCTATGTTCGCGTGACCTTTAACATGGGTAATAGTAATATGAGTTTTTAACTCTTGGTATAAACTATAAGCCTGTTTAATTGTTTCAAGGTTTTTAATGGGTTCACCTTTGCCTCGTGTCCAACCTTTATTTTTCCATCCCGTGGCCCATTTAGTGATGCAATCAATTGAGTATTTAGAGTCTGATAATACTTGAACCGAAAGACCTTTTTCTAGATACGTTTGAGCCAGTTTTAATGCTTCTAATAGCCCGTAAAGCTCGGCAGAGTTATTTGTCCCTTGAGACTCGTATAAACCAAACAGTAATTGTTCGAGTTGATTCTTATTGTAGACTGCAAGGCCTGTACCTGCTTGTCCAGGGTTTGGGGAGCATGCTCCGTCACTATAGATGGCAATATCACTTGAGGTAGCTCGAGTTGCCTTTTGGCTTGAGTTAGGCGTTGAAGCTGGTGGTTTGCTTTTTCCTTCTTTTTCTAACGAACGTTTCATTAAAGCACGAGTGTAGCTTTCCTTAAATGCTGCCTGAGCAAGCTCTTTTGACGAAAACCCCATATACTGCGCATCACTGCGACCATCGATCAATTCTTTAACTTGTGGCCACGAATCAAAGATACCGGTTTTTTCGCCTTTCCAGATTACATAATATTTCTTACTCATAGTTTCGCTTGTTTAAAAAGTCATGAGGGGATAATAAAGGGCTGAGGTAGAGTTACAAGTGATATTTTGCGGATTTCACAGTGATTTCGCGCGCGTTCATCATTGCTTGCTATAAACTCTAGTTTTGATTTGTTAAACTGGGGTGAATCGATTTATTGTCATTAGAGTAAAGTAGAAGCACAGTTTATGAGTCAAAAGCAACCGAACAACCCTTTACATGGTTTAACCCTAGAAAACATTGTGACTGCTTTAGTTGAGCGTCATGGCTTTCCACATTTAAGTCGCAAGATTGAAATTCGTTGTTTTTACAATGACCCAAGCATTAAATCTAGCTTAAAATTTTTAAGAAAGACACCTTGGGCCAGAGAGCAGGTGGAGCAGTATTATCTTGAAACGTGTTTAAATCAAGAGTCTGAACAACCTGAAAAGTTTGTTTGGCCAGAATTAAAGAAGAAATAGCTAATTGAATAAAAGATAAGACTAAAATTTACTTGGCTATCGATAAAAATTAGTCTAGTCTTTTATAAAACTCAATATCATTGCACGTCTTACGGTGGATTAAATGGATTTAATTAGTCACCCAACGCAAGGAGCTGCGTTATTGTTAGTGCTCATGCTTGGAATATTTTACGCCCTCTATTTTACTTTTTTGGTAAAGCTAAAGAAATGGCACCCTCAATTATGGCTTCACACAGGTTTGTCTGTTGATTCTCCTGTTAAAGTTATGGTTAAAGCGTGGGTGATAACAGGGTACCTCTTTAATAAACGCTATGACTCGTCAGGCTTACAAAATGGGATTTTATTTTGTGAAGATCGGCGTTGGTCACTCATTCTTGCGTATTATTTTGCGCTAGCTTCAATTTTTGTTTTTATCCTAAGCTCATTATTATTTGGGCTGCCAGGGGGGTAATCCGCCCTTAGCAAAGTGAAGTTTTCATCAACTCCATCAGATATTTGGCCAATAGTACTAGGTAAAATGATTGGGATTGAGTGCGCCTTGTTCAAGCATTTTATGTCTAAGACACAATAAGGTCACATTACTTAATGTGTTTAGTATTATATTATATTCCACAAATTTTGATTGCGGGTATAAATAAAGAAGTCGTGAGGCTTCCAATAGCTTGGGATCCTATCTTGCTCTGCACTATCAAATTTACTACTGCCCCGTAGTTGGCTTAATATCGCTTCAAGTCGTTCTTTACTTATTGTTTCTAATTTTCTTTTTGTCGGCGGGTAGTAAAGGTTGTTAACTCGCTCAATGGTCAGGTTACTGCCTGACGTAAAAAATACTAATTTACGAGAAACAATACGACAGCGTGGGTACTCGGGGTGAGTTGGGTAGAGCCCATTGACAATAGCATATTCATAGGTCTGCAGGTCTTCACCATCATTGCCTTTAGGAATATAGGTAACACCAAAGCCTTGAGGGAAGTTTCCCATTATTTTCAAAAAGCAATTAATGACCGCTTTACTTAACCCACCACCCTCAGCACTTTTGTTTAGTAATACGAATGCTCTAGGTAAAAACTCATAGTTAAAGTTTAATTTTGTTGAAAGTACAACCGATGTGTATATCTGTGGAACTTTTAGCAGGTTTCCCAACCCTTGTTTCGGCGAGAGTGCTTTTTTAATTAGTGTGTTAATAAATGCTAATTTATCATGTTCCACTTGATTAAACTGTTGCTCTTCCTCACGTGATAAGCCGGTGTAATTAGCAACACCTAAACCGTGATTGAGGTAATTAATTGTTTGCTGGTAATTGCATTTTAATAAGTCGAGGCGTTCTTGCTGTTCTAATACTCTAAAAGGGTCTTGTTCATTATCGTCACCATGTAGAATACGTTGTGCGTCCGGATGGTAATTTCCCACATGCTGCATTAATGCGGCGGTTAATAAAGGAATGATTACTTGGTCTTGAAATAGTTCCGGTGTGTCAGCATGTTGCTTGATGTATTGATTGTTCATCAAATTGTCTTCAATCAGTTGATTTAAGAGTTGATGACTTAAGAGTGCATGATATAAATGTTGGGCACGTTGATTGTAAGTGCGGGCAAGTTTGGGCGTGTCTGGTCCAGCTAGAACTAAGGTTCCTAAAATTTTAGCAAGCTTACGCTGTCGGTCGGCTTTATTTTTTCCTTGGCAATACTCGAGGATTGTTAAGCACACATCGGTAACTTGTTCTTTTCTCATAAGCCGCTCAGCTTGGAGCTTTGCTTCAAAATCACTGAGTTTTATTTTAGCTAGCTCGAGGATTTTATTGAGCTGTTGCGTGCGTTTTTTGTCTTGTGAACTGTCAGCTTGCACTTGCGCGTCGGCAACGTTTTGTTTAAGTGTTTCTAGTGTGCTGTCTGTGTGTTCTAGTTGAGCAAAGTAAGTGGCTGCTTGTTCATAGAGCGAAGACTTAGTGCGAGTCTGTGAATTTATTCTCTTAACCAGATCGTGAATGCGCTTAACACTGGATGACTCGCCAATCGCATCGTATCCCATGTAAACTTACCTCACTAATCAACTATTAAACTTGGATTTTTTTGCACATATATATGCTTATGGTCAAGATTAAAATAAAAACTCCATTAAGTATAGACTGAGTGAGCAACTTATAGTGCTAACTCAGTCTATTAGTTTATATTCAGGCTACATTTGCCATGCGTAACTGAATTTAGCAAAAACGGTTCTATCGGTTCGTTTTAGTTTATCAAACTCATCGTCTTGTTGTCCTTTGTCAGCATAACCAACGAAGATAAGAGATTGTGGATTGAGCTTGTATGAGTAAAGCAGTTGCGTATTGAAGCCTTTAAAGGATGCATCGTAATCGTCAGGTGTCTTATACAATTCAACATTACGATCAACGTCTCGATATTGTATGACTAGTTTCAGATAGCTTTTCAAGTCAAATTGGTAAGTAAAACGTGCATCCGTTAAATTAGCCGTAAACAGTCTGCCCTCATCAACATCTAAGCGATTGTAATTATGGTCAAGGTCGATAGATAAATGATCGTTTACATTCCAGTTCAAGCCACTATTTAAGACAAATGTGTCACCTAGTTGTACATTGGCATAATCGATCTGTTTACCGATTCTGGTAAAGGCGCGGACATTAATCGCAGAAACAGGGCGAATACGCGCAAAGGCCATAAACTGTGTTTCATCAAAATACTTTCCTTTGTGATGTTTATTACGTGTAACTACACCCATATTTGAGTAGAATTGATGACGGCCCTGTAAATTTAAATGTATTTCAGCCTCTTCCTCTAGCAATAAGCCATTTTGGTCTTCAGTGCGGTCTACATCACTCCAAAACCCCCATTGGTTTAATGCTGCACCATCTTCACCATACCATCTGCGTTCACCACCGATCACGGCGCGGCGATAGTCTGCTTGTCTAACAAAGCCTAAGTCGGCGCGAAAGTCTTCTCCAGTATCACTGTAGCTTGCGCGGAGGGTATAATCGCGAGTATCACGTTTTAACTGCATTGAAATAGCATGGCCTGTTTGCTTTTCTTCTAGCTCATACTCTTTAACCAAATGAGGGTTGTTGTCTGAGTCAGACCACGCTGCTTGGTACGAAAAGCTGTCTTGATCGTTAAACCAATAACGCCCATCAACTGAGGCTACAGTATTTTTATAACCATCGCCTTGACGATTAGTTAAGTGAGCACCAATACTTGAACGTTCACCTATATCCATTTTATAGCGCGCGATTGTTGCTTGACTTTTTTTATCTAGTTCTGCTAAATCTGAGCCTTGATTGCCGGGTAATAAGAAGGCTGTGGCTTCGTCATTGGCTGAAAGTAGAGCATAGGTATGGTTGCCTGTTTTGCCCGTGAGCTTAACCCCATAATCAGGATTAGCGATGTTTCGGGTATGGACAAGGTTTAAGCGTTCGCCGTCAAAATAATCGGCACCATCAAGGAAAAATGGGCGTCTTTCACGATAAAACAAGGAAAAGGTATTGTTTACATTTAATTGGCCTGAGTCTGCTTCTACTTGTGAAAAGTCAGGATTTAAAGTTGCATTTAGTACCATATCGGGCGTAACGCCCCAACGCAGATCAATACCAGCATCAGTATTACCATCACCGTTGTCCCAGTTGGCCTGTTCAGCTTCACGTTTATCACTACGATTTATCGTAAGCGTTGGGGTTACTTGAATATTTTTACTTGGTTTTATATTGCTAAAGCCAGAGATGTTGTCGAATTGGCAAATATTACATTGCACGGTTCGATCATCTTTATAGTTGGTAAATTGATAACGGTGATCGCGAGGGTAGGTACGTAATACTGCAATATTCCACGTCAAAGGACCTTGGGCTTCAGGGAAACGTAGTGCTTTAAAAGGAATACTCATTTCAACGATATAACCTTTGTCGGTTATTTTTCCTGCACTATCCCAAATGGCATCCCAAGAGGTGTCTTCACGCCAGCCATTATTATCTTCCATGCGAATGTCACCTTGCACCCCTATTGGATTGACAAAGAATTCATAAGCAGTCCGTTTATCATTGAAAGTATCGATAACAATCCCGGCCCAATCATCCTGAAACATCTTATCTCGATCTGATAAATGTGCGCGGATCTGTTCTGGGTTTGGGTCGTTAGCAACGATGGCAACATTAAGGTTTTCGCCATCTTCATAAAAATAGGCGGTAGTTTTAACTCTTGCAGCTATCCCTTCTCCTGGGTTCTTTTCATAAGCCAAGTCGAGTTTTGTTGCATTGGCCCATGCTGTTTCGTTCATTTCACCATCAATTTCTATTTTATTTTTAATTTGTGGGATGGTGATACTGGTCTTCGCTTGCGCAAAATGACTTGTCATTGCTAATGATACTAGTGCTGCACAAGTAGTAAAGCGAGGAAATACCTTGCTGTTATTCATTTTTAACATACTGAAACTATTCCATTTTAAAATCGCTTTTACCTTACGCGTGTAATGATTTTAGGGAAACTGACAATATGCAACAAAGTGTGTTTTAGTATTCACAATTTTAACAAATGGCTTTGATAGGCTAGAGCAAGAGAGATGGTAGCTTTTTATAAAAGTGAGAGCAGGTGTGAATTTAAAAAGAAATAGGCCAATTAAATTGGCCTATTTAAATCGTTAACAAAAGTTAAATAAATGCGATTATTTAACTTTTGCTTCGTTTTTCTTAGCATTTTTTTGCTCGCGTCGTTGATTGATGATGTGTTTTACATCACCGCCAATGTGATTTTCACCGCGTTGCTCAGCTAGCTTTATTTGACGCTCCCGTTCAGCAAAACGTGCTCGTTGCTCGTCTGTAACGCTTTCGTGACAGCGATGGCAGCTAACCCCTTTCACATAATGCTCGCTTTGCATCTCTTCTTCAGTTAAAGGAAAACGGCAGGCGAAACACTGGTCATATTGACCTTGCTCCAAATCATGGTTTACAGCGACTCGGCCATCAAACACGAAACATTCACCTTCCCACAGCGACTCTTCTTTTGGTACTTCTTCTAGGTATTTTAAAATACCGCCCTCAAGATGGTAAACTTCGTCGAAACCCTGTTCTTTTAAGTAGGCCGTTGACTTTTCACAGCGAATTCCGCCAGTACAATACATTGCGACTTTCTTGTGCTTAGTATTGTCTAGATTTTCTTTAACGTATTGTGGGAATTCGCGAAATGTTTCTGTATCTGGATTGAGTGCATCTTTAAATGTGCCAATCTCAACTTCGTAATCATTACGAGTATCAACAACGATTACTTCTGGATCTGAAATAAGTGCGTTCCAATCTTGAGGTTTAACGTATGTACCGACTACATGGTTTGGGTCGATACCTTCAACACCCATGGTGACGATTTCTTTTTTCAATTTCACTTTAGTACGCTGAAATGGGTTTTCATCATTAAATGACAATTTATAAGATAATTCAGCTAAGCGTTGATCATTTGTTAAAAACGCGAGTACATTATCGATCCCCTGTTGTGGGCCTGCGATTGTCCCGTTAATCCCTTCTAGAGCGAGCAGTAATGTTCCACGTACTTCATTTTTTTCCATGGTTGCTAATAGCGGGTCACGAAGCTCTATGTAGTTTTCGAGGCGTACAAATTTATAAAGGGCACAAACAGTAAAGTTATTAGTCATAGTATAAGTCCATTGAACTGGCTGGATCGTAAATCCAGTGCTTTAGAGAAAAAATGATAGATAGCCAACAGCATTGGACTGGTGACTAAAGCGCGTGATGATAACAGAAATTGATATCGATCAATATAAAGCAGTAAGGATAAGCTCACAAAAAACAATATTTGTTGGTTATTTAGCCTGTTTAGTTCTGTTGCTAATTCGAGGTTTAATATAATTATCTAAATTGAACTTTTCACACTTTGTTTGACCACCTAACAGAGATGCGGCAACGAGAAATGCTTTTTTTGCGCCTGAGTCGCAATAAATCTTATATTCTCCCGGCTGTTTCACGTTATGTTCAACGACAGTGTAATCATGACTCGGTAAGGATTTAGTCATACTCGATACGGTGCGCTTTTCACCATACTTGTGGTGGCTGGCATTTAACTGCTGTTGATGTTGTTTAGCGAGTATTGTCCTTGAATTGGCAATTAATTGTGCCGCAGAGGGAAAAGGCTTTACGGGTTGCTCTGGATTCTCCTTGGCTTGACTGATTAAAGATACCTCTGGTGATGCTGAGGGTTTTCTGATCATTTCTGAAGACTGATTGTCATTTATTTTTTCTTTTTTAACGATGATATTTTCTGTCGCTGCATTGTCCTGATGTGGCTCATCTTGTGGTTGAAGAGGTGGTGTTTCGGCGTCCTTGCTGACTTCTTCTTGAATCTTGCTGGGCATGTGTTGAGGCGCCAATAGGCTTGCTTTAATAATAGTGATCGTCGGCTGTGGTTTTGGTATCGGCGCAGTATCTTGATGGAAGCGATAAAGCAAGGCGAACAGCAAACCGTGACCGAGTAAAGAGAGGGTTATAAAGTGTGAAGAGGCGTTGGTCATTTCCGTATTAACCTAAATGCAAAGAATGAGAACAATTTCTAACAAGAAACAGATAGTACTCCGAGTGTATAGGGTGAAAAAAGTTCAACAACTAGTCATAAAAAAGCCCACGCTACAGCGAATGTAGGTGGGCTTAATAAAATGATAGATAACGGCTTATTTAAATTTACGAACTCTAAAGCTACGACCTTTAAGCTTACCTTCGCTAATTTTCTTGAGTGCTATATTGGCAACGTTACTGGCAACAGCAACATAAGCCCAATTATCAGATAATTGAATCTTACCAACATCACTGCCTGCGATACCGCCTTTACTAGTTAAAGCACCAAGAATATCGCCGGCGCGTACTTTTTGTTTTTTACCACCATCAATCTGTAGCGTGGCCATTTTAGGTTTCTGAATAGGTTGGTCTAATACGCTATTATCAGGTAACGGACTTGGCTCTACAGTAATATTTAAAAATTCTTCTAGACGACCAATTTTGTTGAACTCTTTTTCGGCGAATAGCGAGTAAGCTTTGCCTTTACCGCCAGCACGGCCTGTACGACCAATACGATGGACATGCACTTCTGGATCGCTAGAGATATGGTAGTTGATAACCGCATCTAAATTGTCTACATCAAGACCTCGCGCGGCCACATCGGTCGCAACTAGGACTGAGACACTTTTGTTAGCAAAACGAACTAATGTCTGGTCGCGATCGCGTTGTTCTAAATCGCCGTGTAATGCTAACACATTAAAACCATAATCTTTTAGGTCGCTAGCAAGGTCTTGGACATCACGTTTTGTGGTACAGAAAATAACCGTAGATTCGCTTTTAGCCTGCTGCAATACTAAACGTACCGCGTGACTACGATGGCGATTATCATCAACTTTATAGAACACTTGATCGATACTGTCATTACTATGAGTTGATGCTACTTCAACACTCACTGGGTCGGTCATTAATCGCTTAGCAATTGGCTTAACGCCTTCAGGGAACGTCGCGCTAAATAATAGATTTTGACGTTGGGCTGGACATAACGAGAAAATTAAATCTAATGCCGATTGAAATCCCATCTCTAACATGCGATCGGCTTCATCGAGCACTAAAGTATTTAGGTGGTTAAGTTTTAATCGCCCACGAGATAAATGATCTTCGATACGTCCCGGTGTACCGACTATAATATGAGCGCCATGTTCTAAAGACCCAATTTGAGGCCCCATTGGTGTACCACCACACAGGGTTAAGACTTTGATGTTGTGGATTGCACGCGCTAGCTTTCTAATTTCTTTGGCGACTTGATCCGCCAGCTCACGAGTCGGGCACAGTACTAATGACTGAACACGAAATTTTTTAACGTCTAAGTTATTTAATAAACCTAACGCAAAGGCTGCTGTCTTACCTGAGCCTGTTTTACCTTGGGCGATAACATCTTTACCTTCAAGGATAGGCGGCAAGCTTTGTGCTTGTATCGGTGTCATTTCTTTATAATCTAAGGTTTTTAGATTATCTAACAGTGACGGATGTAGAGATAGTTGAGAAAAATCGTTTGATTGCACAGTAGCAGCCCTAGCGTTGAAGTGTTTCTTAAAAATAATTGGCGCGTAGTATACCAGCTTTACGTTGGTATTATTGAGATATCTTAAGCATAAGACGGAAGCTGCTAACTCGCTCGCACAATCTGATGGCATTGTTTGTCATGCGCAGATACTGTAATGTTCAGCACTATAAACAGGTCATTATTGGAGTTGCTGTGAAGAAAATAGCGTTATTTGTTGATGTACAAAATATTTATTACACTACCCGTGATACTTATCAGCGCCCCTTTAATTATCGTAAATTGTGGCAGGTACTCAGTGAGCGTGGCGACATCGTGCAAGCAAACGCCTACGCTATTGATCGTGGTGATGAACAGCAACAAAAGTTTCAAAGTGCGCTAAAGCACATTGGTTTTAACATTAAACTCAAACCTTTCATTCAACGTAGCGACGGGAGTGCTAAAGGGGATTGGGATGTCGGTATTACTATTGATGTACTGCGCAGTGCTAATGAGGTTGATGAAGTTATTTTACTTTCCGGCGACGGTGACTTTGCGATACTACTTGATGAAATCAAGCAACGCGACAATGTAACAACGACTGTCTATGGTGTGCTTAAATTAACCGCTAATGCCTTGGTGCAAGCTGCTGACCACTTCATTCCAATTGAGCAAGACTATTTACTCTAGATTTATAGTTGAGTTATCAGATTGTCTTCAATGAAGTTAAATTGATTAATCGTTAATGGCGCTGTTCTGTTAGCTCTGACGGTAAGTGCCATTTTATGCTCAAGCGTTGGCTCAAACAGAAAGCTTTGCCATTGAGTGGGTGAGTCATTACGTAACTCACTAAAGCCTAACTCTATGTCATCAAAAGATTTTATTTTAAACCAAAAATGATCTAATGGAATGGCTAAACCATCACCACAGGCTTTGATATAAGACTCTTTCAAAGTCCAAAAATTAAAGAAGTCGATAGCTTGTTGCTGGTAAGGGAGTTGTGCTAAAGCTTCATTTTCATAAGGGCTAAAATAGCGCGGGGCTAGTTTGTATGTGTTGGCTTTACGTTTGATATATTCAACATCAATGCCTAGCTCTAGCTGATGACTGACCGCAATAGCGATTAAGCCTTGTGCATGTGACAGATTAAAGTCGAGTGTTACGTTGGGATTGCTAATAAAGGGCTTACCGTTAAACCCTTTGCCAAATCGCCAGTCACTAGGTGCAATAGTACTGTGATATTTAGATAATACATTCCTCACTAACGCTCGAGTGACAAGTGCACTATGACGACCTTCTTGATTATATTGCTTATCAACCTTTGCCCGCTCTTGTTCGCTTAATTGTTGTCTAAAATAAGCTAGTTGGTTGGGACAGCTTATGTGATGTGGTTTGACTAACCAAATGTCAACCTGATTTTCTAATAGTGCCATAATGGGAGTCACCTTTTCTTTTACTTTTCAAACTGATCATAGCATTGTTTTAGTTCAGGCTTTAGCCTACTTTTAAAAGAGACACTTTAAATTATGGTGTTTCTAAATCAACTATCTATCATCTAAAGGGGACGTTATGCCATTTATTAATCAGCAGGAGCTCTCTAGCTTAAAAATGACCATGCTTATGACACCAGATATGGCTAATTTCTCTGGGAAGGTTCATGGCGGTGCGTTACTACGCTTACTTGACCAAGTCGCTTACGCATGCGGCTCTCAGTACAGTGGGCACTATGTCGTGACTTTATCGGTCGATGAGGTTCGCTTCAAACAATCGATACATGTAGGAGAGCTGGTAACCTTCCTGGCTCATGTTAACTTAGTGGGTCGGAGCTCAATGGAGATTGGGATTAAAGTACTTGCGCAAAATATTCATTCTCGTGAAATACGCCACACCAATAGTTGCTACTTTACTATGGTCGCCGTCAATGAAGCGGGGAAATCTGTTGCTATTACACCGTTAGTTTTAACTAGTAAAAAAGATAAATCGCGCTTTGTTGCTGCAAAATTTCGCCGCGAATTACGCCAAGAGCATAGTGAGCGTTTAGAAGAGATCCGTGCTAAATGGAACGATGATGCTGTTGATGACAGCGTCCTTGATCAGTACCTAAGTTAAAATGATTGCTTAACGCTGATTAAAAATTGCGATGACTTGATATCCTGCCGATTAGCTAGAGGGAAGGCTAGATCGACATGAATAACATGATTGGCATCAACACGGCTAGGGGTAAAGCGAAGACCTATACCAACGTTTGCTAACCAACGTTTATCTTGCTTCTCTATGGCTGTTACTTGGGCTTCAGGGGGCATTGCTGTTAATAATTTATCGTATTGTTCGAGTAAATGACTATCACCCCATGATTTTCCAATATCAACATAAAATGCGGCACCAATACGAATTAAGCGAAATAAATAAGCATCACTATAGTAACGTTGCTCGAAGGTTAATACGCCAGTTTGCTCTCCGGATAGGTGCCTTAAAGGGTAACCTCGCAAGCCAGTATCTCCGCCTAAGAACAGTTGATTTTCCTGATGTGGATTATATAACATGTTATATTTTATCTGGCTAAAGAATACCCAGTCTGAATCATAAAAATGGTAATAAGCACCATTAAACGTAGCCGCCAAATTTTCAAACTTGTTATGTTTACTTTGCCAATAGCCATCGACTTGAGTGTCAAAAGTTAATAAATGCTTCTGCTTTCTGATGGCATTTTGAGAGTGAATATTAAAGATGACTCGGCTGATATCGTTAGCGACAGAGTGATGGCTGTAACCAATACGGCCAGTGAGGGACCGGCCTAGATTTATATCTTCAGTTCGTTTAATCGAGTGGAAATTTTCAATGGTAGTGAAGCTATTTTCAATATAGTCAAATGCCAGCCATGGATATAATAAGGTTCGCTGGTGTTGAGCTTGGCTTGTCAAGGCAAGATGATTAGGACTATCTAATCCAAATGCTCTAGGTATAACAGCATCAGGCTTTAATGTATCTTGGCGGTAAGTGAATCCATAGCGCCAGCGCTTGGTCGTGTCTTCAATATAGCCTTTAGAGCGGCCGTAGAAAATATTATAAATGCGATTTTTATGATCGAGTTCGATGGCTTTTTTTGATTGGTAATATAAAGGGGATATACGCTGTTCATTGTTGAAACTAAAGCCGTAACTTCGCTGACTAGCTAATGAATAAAAGGGTAAGTCGAGAGAAAAATATTGGCGGTAACCATCACTATTGTCACTAATCTCTATTGCTGTTTTACGTCGAGTGCCTGCAATATTTGGATCCTTATAGCGCACTGTATACTCGGTGCGCTGATCATCCTTGGCTTGGGAAATGGAAATAAGCTTGCCGCTGCCTAAAAAATTTGACTCTGTAATCGATGTTTTTGTGGTTGTCTCACCACCTTTGTGCGAAATGCTAAATGCTGGGGTGATTGACCAAGCGTCTTTGGTAACAACTTCAATGTCGACTTTGTCACCGCATAAACGCAGCGGGCGCACTCGTGCATCGTAGAGGTATTTATTGTTACGTAAGATTCGTTCACTTTCGGCAAATAATTGTCCATTGTACTGGTCTGTTTCGCGAAATAAAATTTCATCCCTGATTACTTGCTCTTGACTAATCACATGAACGTCATTGAGCCAGCGATATAGAAAGTTAGATTCCTTGGGGTCTTCTGGGTTAAAAACATTATAACGAGTGAATGTTATGTGGCCGATACTTTTTCCATCGAGGAAATCTGGAGCGGGTGTGGTTGGTAAAGTTAATTCAAAGTTAAGCGGTTCTGGCTCAGGCGATTGCCACTGACATGTCTGCGCATCAGCTTCTTGCCTTAATGGCCAAAGTAAGATTAAACCTAAGCAAACTATACGCAAAAAGAAATTCATCTGCTCCGTATGACCCCTTAACCCGTCTTATAAAAATCACTGTTTAAAAACTAGACAAGATTGCAGATAACAGTGAAGTAATATTAACATATTGAATAAAAGCTATTTATTAGTCAATTAAGTTGGTTATTTAAGTATAAACTAAAATAACTCTGCTATTGATCCTTTTGCCGATTTTGTCATGCGAATGCTTCGCGTATACTGTGCACTCACTATTATTTTTTATTAAAAGAGAGTTGTTATGCTGAAGCACCAAGTCATTCCTGTAACTCAGTTCGCGCAAAACTGTACAGTTATTTGGTGTGATGAAACAAATATCGGCGCAGTAATTGATCCTGGTGGCGATATCGAAAAAATCACGTCTTTTATCGATACTCAACAAATTAGTGTTGAAAAAATCTTGTTGACGCACGCCCATATTGATCATGCTGGTGGGACAAGTGAATTATCAAAACGTCTTAATTTAACGATTGAAGGTCCGCATCAAGGTGACCTGTTTTGGATTAATGGTTTAGCTCAGCAAGCACAGATGTTTGGGTTTGAAGTGTGTGATGTCTTTGAGCCGACACGGTGGTTAGAAGATGGTGATACGGTAACTGTGGGTAATGAAGTACTCGATGTACTGTTGTGCCCAGGCCATACACCGGGTCATGTAGTGTTTGTATCCAAAGCTCTGAAACTAGCTTGGGTCGGTGATGTATTGTTCGCTGGTTCTATTGGCAGAACAGATTTCCCACAAGGGGATCATCAAACCTTGATTAATTCGATTTGTAGTCAATTATGGCCGTTGGGTAATGACATTGAATTTATTTGTGGTCATGGCCCAAACTCTACATTTGGTAAAGAGAGAGCATCAAACCCTTTGGTCGGCGATCGGGTGACGGGCTTAAGTTAGTGTTAAATTGATGAGGGTAGGGCAGTTGGTATTGTCCTACCTAACCTCAAACTATTCTATAGCACAGGCAAAACTGGAATTGGCTTCCCTTCTTCGTTCACTGCAACAAAGCTAAAGGTTCCCGTTATCGCTTTTTCACGGTGATCTTGATACATATCTTCAACGTAAATATTCACTTCAACTTTTAAGCTGGTACGTCCAACGTGGACAACCTGACCTACTAATTCAACTAAGCTGCCACCGGGAATAGGGTGTTTAAAATCGATGCGGTCAGAAGAAACGGTGACCAAACGTTTACGGCAAAAACGAGTTGCGGCAATGAAGGCTGCTTCATCCATCCACGCTAACGCTTGCCCACCGAATAAAGTGTCGTGATGGTTGGTATTAAAAGGAAAAACGGCTTTGGTGATACGTGCTTGACTGTTTTCGAGTCGTTCTAGTACCGCAGGATCGTGAATCATTAATTTTTCTCAATATAACTAGTTATCTATTACTTTAGATTAGTCAATTAAGCTACTTAAGGAGGTTTAAATATTGAATTAAGAAGAGAGTACTACAGGAATATAATGATGGTGGACGATACTGGGCTCGAACCAGTGACCCTCGCCTTGTAAGGGCGATGCTCTCCCAACTGAGCTAATCGTCCTCAGGGGATATCCTAGTTTTAATTCTTGGAGTAAGAATGGTGGACGATACTGGGCTCGAACCAGTGACCCTCGCCTTGTAAGGGCGATGCTCTCCCAACTGAGCTAATC
>NZ_JAUYVJ010000041.1:0-28472 GCF_030689115.1 Psychrobium sp. 1_MG-2023
ATGAAAAGCATTCATCGGATTTTGATCTCATTGAGCCATTTTTCAAGTTATTTTTTACTTAACTGATCGGCATTACTCCCGAAGGAGCCTTTTTTCATTTAAGCATTAAGCTCAAGAGTCTTCATTATAAAGCGCTATCGTCACCTAGTGAACCTAATAGGTCCGCTAAGTTAGCTTCAGCTTCGTCAGTATCAATCTTCGTCACTTCAGGCTCTTCAGCTTTGTTACGACGATTTTGATGATAAGCGAAACCAGTACCCGCTGGAATTAAGCGACCAACGATTACGTTTTCTTTCAGACCACGTAAATCATCAGACTTACCACTTACTGCGGCTTCCGTTAGTACACGTGTTGTTTCTTGGAACGATGCAGCTGAGATGAATGACTCAGTTGCAAGCGACGCTTTAGTGATACCCATTAGGTTACGCTCAAAACGTGCAGGCTCTTTACCCGCTTCTTCCAATTCACGGTTAGCAACTTTAACTTGAGAATACTCAAGCGTTTCGCCAACTAAGAAGTTACTGTCACCAGTGAAGGTAATAGTACACTTACGTAGCATTTGACGAATGATTGCTTCACAGTGCTTATCATTGATTTTTACACCCTGTAGACGATAAACGTCTTGAACTTCGTTCACGATATAGTTCGCTACGTCGGTAATACCGCGCAGGCGTAAAATATCATGTGGCGACTCAGGTCCATCGGCAATAACCTCACCTTTTTCAACCTTCTCACCCTCGAACGCGTTCAGGTTACGCCACTTAGGAATCATTTCCTCATAGTGATCGCTACCATCAGCTGGAGTAATTACTAAACGACGCTTGCCTTTAGTTTCCTTACCGAATGAAATTGTACCGCTGATTTCAGCAAGAATCGCAGGCTCTTTTGGCTTACGAGCTTCGAATAAATCGGCTACGCGAGGTAGACCACCCGTGATATCACGAGTTTTCGAGCTTTCTTGTGGAATACGCGCTAATGCATCACCAACATTTACCGTTGCACCATCTTCAAGGTTAACGATTGCGTTACCAGGTAAGAAGTAAATAGCAGGTACTTCAGTACCAGCGATTAAGACATCATTACCTTTATCATCAACTAACTTAACAGCAGGACGCATCTCTTTACCAGCAGCAGCACGTTGTGCAGCATCAATAACAACAACAGATGATAAACCAGTTAGTTCATCTGTCTTCTTATCCATGGTAATACCATCGATTAAGTCAACGAATTGAACCTTACCTTGTACCTCAGTAATGATTGGATGCGTATGCGGATCCCAGTTTGCTACGATTTCACCAGCAGCAACTTCAGCATCATCACCTTTCTCTAAGATAGTACCGTAAGGCACTTTATAACGCTCTTTCTCACGGCCCATTTCATCGATGATCGTTAACTCTGACGAACGAGAAACGATAACCAACTTGCCATCAACATTATCAACATGCTTAGAATTATGTAGCTTGATAGTACCTGCATTTTTAACTTGAACGTTATTTTCAGCAGAAGCTCGAGATGCTGCACCACCGATATGGAACGTACGCATCGTAAGCTGTGTACCCGGCTCACCGATTGATTGAGCAGCAACAACACCTACTGCCTCACCCATGTTAATCAAGTGACCACGTGCTAAATCACGACCGTAACAGTTGGCACAAACACCAAAGTCTGAGTCACAAGTGATAATAGAACGTACCTTAACTTGGTCAACGGAGTTAGCTTCAAGCATGTCAACTAACGCTTCATCAAGCATTACATTACGCTCAACTAATACTTCGTCTGTTGTACCAGGCTTGATAATATCTTCCGCAACTACACGACCTAATACACGCTCGCGTAGTGGTTCAACAACATCACCACCTTCGATTAATGGTGTCATCATTAGACCGTCTAATGTGCCACAATCTGTATCAGAGATAACTAAATCTTGTGCAACATCTACTAAACGACGAGTTAAGTAACCCGAGTTAGCCGTCTTAAGTGCCGTATCGGCCAAACCTTTACGAGCACCGTGAGTAGAGATAAAGTACTGAAGTACGTTTAGACCTTCACGGAAGTTTGCAATGATTGGCGTTTCGATGATTGAGCCATCCGGCTTAGCCATCAGACCACGCATACCCGCTAGCTGACGAATCTGTGCAGCACTACCACGAGCGCCCGAGTCGGCCATCATAAATACGCTGTTAAACGACGGTTGAGTCTCTTCTTCGCCATCACGGTTAATCACCGTTTCAGTCGATAAGTTGTCCATCATCGCTTTAGAAACTTTCTCGTTAGTACCAGCCCAGATATCGATCGCTTTATTATAGCGCTCACCTGCGGTTACAAGACCTTGAGAGAACTGCTCTTGAATCTCAGCAACTTCTGCTTGTGCAGCGTTGATTAGCGTTTCTTTCTCATCAGGGATTACCATGTCATCGATACCAACCGAACAACCAGAAATAGTTGCGTAGCTGAAACCGGTGTACATGAGTTGGTCAGCGAAGATAACAGTATCTTTTAAGCCAACTTCACGGTAACACGTGTTTAGTAACGTCGAGATTTGCTTTTTACCTAACGGCTTGTCTAGCAAGCTGTATGATAAGCCTTTTGGCATAATACGTGAGAATAACGCACGACCAACAGTCGTATCAGTTAGCTTAGTAGAAGCAACTAATTCACCGTTCTCGTCTTTTTGATATTCTGTAATACGTACTTTGATGCGTGCATGAAGTTCAGCAAAACCTGTACGGTAAGCTTTTTCTACTTCATCAATATCAGTGAACGCCATCGCTTCACCCTTACCATTAACACAATCACGTGTTAAGTAGTAAAGACCCAATACAACGTCCTGTGAAGGTACGATGATCGGCTCACCATTAGCTGGTGATAGGATGTTATTCGTTGACATCATTAACGCACGTGCTTCAAGCTGAGCTTCGATAGTTAACGGTACGTGTACCGCCATTTGGTCACCATCGAAATCGGCGTTATAAGCCGCACAAACCAATGGGTGAAGCTGAATCGCTTTACCTTCGATTAGTACTGGTTCAAACGCTTGGATACCTAGTCTATGAAGAGTAGGTGCACGGTTAAGCATTACTGGATGTTCGCGGATAACATCTTCTAAGATATCCCAAACTTCAGCAACTTCACGCTCTACCATTTTCTTCGCAGCTTTGATGGTAGTCGCCATGCCTAGTGATTCTAGTTTACCGTAGATAAATGGCTTGAATAATTCAAGTGCCATTTTCTTAGGTAGACCACACTGATGCAGGCGTAAAGTAGGGCCTACGGTGATTACCGAACGACCAGAGTAATCAACACGCTTACCAAGTAAGTTCTGACGGAAACGACCTTGCTTACCCTTGATCATATCAGCAAGAGATTTAAGCGGACGCTTGTTAGAACCTGTGATAGCACGACCACGACGACCGTTATCTAATAGTGCATCAACAGACTCTTGTAACATACGCTTTTCGTTACGTACGATAATGTCTGGAGCAGCTAAGTCTAGAAGACGTTTTAGACGGTTGTTACGGTTGATTACACGACGGTATAAATCGTTTAGATCAGATGTCGCAAAACGACCACCTTCTAGTGGTACTAATGGACGTAGATCTGGCGGAAGAACTGGTAATACAGTCATGATCATCCACTCAGGGTTGTTACCTGATTCGTGGAATGCTTCCATTAATTTAAGACGCTTAGTGATTTTCTTACGCTTTGTTTCAGAGTTAATTGACGGTAACTCTTCGCGCATTTCTTCGATTTCTCGAGCTAATTCTAATTGGCCTAAAAGCGCTAATACCGCTTCTGCACCCATCTTAGCTTCGAACTCATCACCGTGCTCTTCTAGTGCATCTAAATACTCTTCTTCTGTAAGAATTTGAGACGCTTCTAGATCTGTCATGCCCGGCTCTGTAACAACGAATGATTCGAAGTAAAGAACACGTTCAATGTCACGTAATGTTAGATCTAATAATAGACCGATACGAGACGGTAATGATTTTAAGAACCAAATGTGAGCAACAGGGCTTGCTAAGTCGATGTGGCCCATACGGTCACGACGAACTTTAGATTGAGTAACCTCAACGCCACATTTTTCACAGATAACACCACGGTGCTTCAGACGCTTGTATTTACCACACAAACATTCGTAATCTTTGATTGGACCAAAGATACGAGCACAGAATAAACCTTCGCGCTCAGGCTTAAAGGTACGATAGTTAATAGTCTCTGGCTTTTTAACTTCACCAAATGACCATGAACGAATCATATCAGGAGAAGCAAGACCGATTTTGATTGCATCAAATTCTTCGGTTTTGTTCTGCTGCTTTAGAAACTTCAGTAAGTCTTTCACTTTTATCTCCTAGAGGAGTTAAGGTGCACTTTTACCGTGCACCACAAATTCGAATCTCAATCTATAAAGCTAGATTGGGCTTACTCTTCATCAAGCTCGATGTTGATCGCTAGAGAGCGGATTTCTTTCAACAATACGTTGAACGATTCCGGCATACCAGGATTCATATCATGCTTACCATCAACGATGTTTTTATACATCTCGGTACGACCGTTAACGTCATCAGACTTAACAGTTAGCATTTCTTGAAGTGTATATGCAGCACCGTATGCTTCTAGTGCCCATACCTCCATCTCACCGAAACGCTGACCACCGAACTGAGCTTTACCACCTAGTGGTTGCTGAGTTACAAGTGAGTAAGAACCAGTAGAACGAGCATGCATTTTGTCATCAACTAAGTGATTTAGTTTCAGCATGTACATGTAACCAACAGTTACAGGACGCTCGAACTGATCACCAGTACGACCATCAAATAATGTTAGCTGACCAGACTCTGGTAACTTAGCAAGCTTCAACATTTCTTTGATTTCAGCTTCCGTTGCACCATCGAACGCCGGTGTTGCCATTGGCAGACCACCTTGTAAGTTCTTCGCTAGGCGAATCACTTCTTCGTCGCTAAATTCACTGAGATCTACTTTTTGATCACACTTACCAATGGCGTATGCGCGTTGGATGTAATCACGTAACTCTGCAATTTGACGTTGCTCTGCTAACATTTCAGTAATTTGGTCACCAACACCACGAGCCGCTAAGCCTAAGTGAGTTTCTAAGATCTGACCGATATTCATACGAGACGGTACACCCAGTGGGTTAAGTACGATATCTACCGTACGACCAGTCTCATCATGCGGCATATCTTCCACAGGACAAAGTTTAGAGATAACACCTTTGTTACCGTGACGACCAGCCATCTTATCACCCGGTTGGATGCGACGCTTAACAGCAAGGTAAACTTTAACAATCTTAAGTACGCCAGGCTGTAAGTCAGCACCTTGAGTGATCTTAAGACGCTTGTTCTCAAACTGCTTATCGAAATCAGCTTTAGTTTCAGCGTGTTGAGCAGCAATTTGCTCTAATGCAGTTTGGCTAGCTTCGTCATTTAACGTTTGCTCTAACCATTCACGACGTGGCATTGCACTTAACTGAGCTTGTGTTAAACCAGAAGCAAGTAGTAATTTCTCTGCACGTTCAAAAATACCATCTTCTAAGATAGTGAAAACGTCAGTTAAATCTTTCTTCGCTTCTTTAAGCTGCATTTGTTCAATTTCTAATGCACGCTTATCTTTTTCAACACCGTCACGGGTAAATACGTGAACATCGATGATCGTACCGCTTACACTGTTTGGTACACGCAGCGAGCTGTCTTTAACGTCCGATGCTTTTTCACCGAAGATAGCTCTTAATAGCTTCTCTTCAGGAGTAAGTTGTGTTTCACCTTTAGGTGTCACTTTACCTACTAAGATGTCGCCACCTTTAACTTCAGCACCGATGTAAACAACACCTGACTCATCAAGCTTGCTTAATGCTGCTTCACCAACATTTGGAATATCAGCAGTGATATCTTCACTACCTAACTTAGTATCACGAGCGATACAAGTTAATTCCTGAATGTGGATTGTGGTGAAACGATCTTGTTGAACTACACGCTCAGAAACAAGAATCGAATCCTCAAAGTTATAACCGTTCCAAGGCATGAACGCGATACGCATGTTTTGGCCTAGTGCCAAATCACCCATATCTGTTGATGGGCCATCGGCCATCACGTCGCCTTTAACAACCACTTCGCCAGACATTACTGTTGGACGTTGGTTAATACAGGTATTTTGGTTAGAACGCGTATATTTCGTTAAGTTGTAGATATCGATACCCGCTTCACCAGCGACTAACTCATCTTCGTTAACTTTAACTACAATGCGAGAAGCATCAGCGTAATCAACCACACCACCACGCTTAGCAACAATGGTAACACCAGAGTCAACTGCGATAGTTTTTTCCATACCAGTACCAACTAATGGCTTATCAGCTCTTAGAGTTGGTACGGCCTGACGTTGCATGTTCGCACCCATTAAGGCACGGTTAGCATCATCATGCTCTAGGAATGGGATAATCGATGCAGCCACAGAAATAATTTGCTGTGGTGATACATCCATATAGTCAATTTGATCACCGTGCATAAAGGTAGATTCACCCTTAGTACGACAAGCAACTAATTCTTCAGCTAAGCGGTTATCTTTATCGATAATCGCAGAAGCCTGTGCAACAACGAAGTTTGTTTCTTCGATAGCTGATAAGAAATCAACTTCATCAGTAACAACGCCATCAACTACTTTACGGTATGGTGTTTCTAAGAAACCGTAATCATTGGTTTTAGCGTAAGACGCTAATGAGTTGATTAGACCGATGTTTGGTCCCTCAGGCGTTTCGATTGGACATAAACGACCGTAGTGAGTCGGATGTACATCTCGAACCTCAAAGCCAGCACGTTCACGCGTTAAACCACCAGGGCCTAATGCAGAGATACGACGCTTATGAGTTACTTCAGATAATGGGTTATTTTGGTCCATGAACTGAGATAACTGGCTAGAGCCAAAGAATTCTTTAACAGCAGCAGAAATAGGCTTAGCGTTAATTAAATCTTGTGGCATAACTTCAGCTAAGTCACCAAGAGATAAACGCTCTTTTACAGCACGTTCTACACGTACTAAACCAACGCGGAATTGGTTTTCAGCCATTTCACCAACTGAACGAATACGACGGTTACCAAGGTGATCGATATCATCCACTTCGCCTTTACCGTTTCGGATATCAATCAGGGTTTTCATAACCGCGATAATATCTTCTTTCGATAACGTGCCCGTGCTTAAATCTTCATCGCTATTAACACGAGCGTTAAATTTCATACGACCTACTTTAGATAGATCATAACGCTCTTCATTGAAGAATAAGTTTTCGAATAAACCTTCAGCAGCATCTTTCGTTGGTGGCTCACCAGGACGCATCATACGGTAGATTTCAACTAACGCTTCTAAGCGATTCGTTGTTGAATCAACACGCAATGTGTCTGACATGAATGGGCCGTTGTCTAGGTCATTGAAGTAGATAGTATCGAACTGTTTGATACCCGCTTCTGACATAGCAGCTAAGCTTTCTAACGTAATCTCGTCATTAGCATTGATGATAACTTCACCTGTATCACTGTTAACGTGAGTACGGTTTACCACTTTACCAATAACGTATTCAGTAGGTACTTCTACTGTTGTTAGTTTTGATTTTGTCATTTGACGAACGTGACGCGCTGTAATACGACGACCCGTTTCAACAATCACTTCACCTTCTGCATCTTTAATATCAAATACAGCAGTGTCGCCACGTAAACGATCCGGGTAAAGATCCATGATGATCTTACCGCGCTTAATCGCAAAACCTGTAGTTTCAAAGAATAGATCTAAGATCTCTTCAGTTTCCATGCCCATGGCACGAAGAATAATAGACGCAGGTAGTTTACGACGACGATCGATACGTACGAATACAGCATCTTTAGGATCGAATTCGAAGTCTAACCATGAACCACGGTAAGGAATAACACGTGCATTATGCAGGATCTTACCTGATGAATGTGTTTTACCTTTATCATGATCGAAGAATACACCAGGAGAACGGTGTAATTGAGAAACGATAACACGCTCTGTACCATTGATTACAAAAGTCGCATTGTCAGTCATTAATGGGATTTCGCCCATGTAAACTTCTTGCTCTTTAATATCTTTGATAGTCCCTTTTGGTGCTTCACGATCAAATAATACTAAACGAAGTTTTACGCGTAATGGCGCACTATAAGTGATACCACGGATTTGACATTCTTTAACGTCAAATACTGGTGTACCTAGCTTATAGCTGACATATTGCAGTTCTGCATAGCCAGAAAAGCTCTTGATAGGGAAAATAGATCGGAATGCGGCTTCTAAACCAAGCTCACCTTCGTGATCCATGCTGATAAATCTGGCAAAAGAGTCCTTTTGGATATCCAAAAGCTGTGGGATTTCAACCACTTGAGGACGCTTACCAAAATCCTTACGGATACGTTTTTTTTCGTTACTAGAGTAAACCATTGGTTTCCTCGAATTAGCTGACGTTTGACAACTGTTATCTAGCTTTATGGTATTGATTTACCACCTAAATAACCGCGAAAATAATAACACTTTTGGTAAGAACCTACCCAGTAATCTCTGGTAGGGACTGGATACTAAATTTAACAATAGCTCTCAAATTGAGTCTGACATCATCAAATAAGTATGTTTACCAATTTCCTTAATAACCTGAACATTTTTCACGGTCTAAACGAATGATAGCCGCGTTATTTATTATCTATGTAGAACAACTATATATGATAATAAATGCCTTGCTCTAATCCGTTTATCCTCGTTACAAAATTGGTCAGTTAATTAATACAATTGGTAGTAAAACTCATGGCGTAAATAGTGTGAAATCTGCCATGTTTTTTAGCGCAAAAAGGCTGGTGATTATAAAATCACCAGCCTTGCGCCTAATTATGCAATATAACTAGGCGGCACTCAAATAAGGGTTAACCTTATTTAAGTTCAACTGTAAGACCTGCGTCTTCCAGAGTTTTCTTAAGCTCTTCAGCTTCTGCTTTCTCAACGCCTTCTTTGATGGCAACTGGAGCAGATTCAACCATAGCTTTAGCTTCTTTAAGGCCTAGACCTGTAGCGCCACGAACAGCTTTGATTGCAGCAACTTTAGCGTCACCGAAAGAAGCAAGAATTACGTCGAATTCTGATTGCTCTTCAGCAGCTTCAGCAGCACCACCAGCAACAGCAACAGCTGCAGCAGCAGAAACGCCGAATTTTTCTTCCATTGCTTCGATTAGTTCTACAACGTCCATTACTGACATTTCAGCAACAGCGTTTAGGATATCGTCTTTAGATACAGACATGGTATACATTCCTAATATTGTGAACACAATTCAAGATGAATTTGCGTTCTAAAAAATTGATTATAAAAACAGTGATAAAGTCTCGATATCGAGAGATTACGCTGCTTCTTCCTTCTGATCGCGAATTGCCGCAATAGTGCGAACAAGTTTGCCAGCAGAAGCTTCTTTCATTGCGCTCATTAGTCGTGCAATAGCTTCGTCTTTCGTTGGAAGCGTTGCAAGAACTTCTGGGTCACAAGAAGCGCCTTCAAATGCAGCAGCTAGTACTTCAAAGTTTTCTTCAGCTTTCGCGAAGTCTTTAAAGATACGAGCACCAGCACCCGGATGTTCACTTGAAAATGCAATCAGAGTTGGACCTTTGAAAGTATCAGATAGACACTCAAAATCAGTACCAACTAGAGCACGTTTAACTAGCGTATTACGTACAACTTGTACATGAACACCAGCTTCACGAGCTTGCTTACGCATAGCTGTCATTGCACCTAAAGTAACACCACGAGAGTCAGCAACTACTGCAGACAGAGCGCTTTTGGCGACCTCATTGACTTCAGCAACGATTGCTTTTTTGTCTTCAAGTCTTAATGCCATTGGCATAACTCCTGGTTCACTCCGAGATAACTCGGAACTTTAGTAAAACCCTAAATCAAAACAACTTAGAGTGTGAACACGGTAAAAAAACAAAACATAGGAATGTTTGGATTCACACCGTCTGCGTAGGACATACTTTTTACAAATACGATTAAGCGTTGTTTTTACGAAATCACTAGTAAACTAGGTGACTTCAGTCAATCGCAGCTCCTACGGTCTTGGACGAGAGCTTGACCTTAATAAATGAAATAATCATCTACTAATCTGTCAAACCTCAACCCATTAGGGCGCAAAATTATACAGCAGTTGACTAATAAAACAAGTGTCAAATTAACCAACGTTTGTGATCACGCCCTAAGATAATACTAAATAGTATTAGCTAGCTTTTGTCTCGATAGTTGCTTGGTCGATTTCAACACCAGCACCCATTGTAGTAGACAAAGTAACTTTCTTAAGGAAAGTACCTTTAGCACCAGATGGCTTAGCTTTGTTTAAAGCGATAAGCAGTGCTTCTAGGTTTTCTTTAATTTGAGTGTTATCAAAGCTAACGTTACCGATTGTAGAATGGATGATACCATTCTTGTCGTTACGGTAACGAACCTGACCAGCTTTAGCATTTTTAACTGCTGTAGCAACGTCTGGAGTTACAGTACCAACTTTCGGGTTAGGCATTAAACCACGTGGGCCTAAGATAGTACCTAACTGACCAACAACGCGCATTGCATCTGGAGATGCGATAACTACGTCAAAGTTCATTTCGCCGCCTTTAACAGCTGCAGCTAGGTCATCCATACCAACGATGTCTGCACCAGCTTCTTTAGCTTTCTCTGCATTTGCACCTTGAGTGAATACAGCAACGCGTACGTTACGACCAGTACCGTGTGGTAAAACAGTCGCGCCGCGAACGTTTTGGTCAGAACGACGTGGGTCAACACCTAGGTTAACCGCTACATCTACACTTTCAGTGAATTTAGCAGTTGCTAATTCTTTTAAAAGTGTAACTGCTTCGTTGATATCGTAAGCTTTTAGTGAATCAGTCTTTTCACGGATAAGCTTCATGCGCTTAGTTAATTTAGCCATTATTCTTATCCTTCTACGTTCAGACCCATTGCACGAGCAGAGCCGGCAATAGAGTTAACATTCGCTTCTAAATCAGCACCAGTTAAATCAGCTGCTTTAGTAGCAACGATTTCTTCTAACTGTGCACGAGTTACAGTACCAACCTTTTCAGTGTTTGGACGGCCTGAACCACTCTTGATACCAGCAGCTTTCTTAAGAAGGTAAGCAGCAGGTGGAGTCTTAGTTTCGAACGTGAAAGAACGATCGTTGTAAACTGTGATAACTACAGGTACTGGAGCACCTTTATCAAGTGAATCTGTTGCTGCGTTGAACGCTTTACAGAATTCCATGATGTTAACACCGTGTTGACCTAATGCAGGACCTACCGGTGGTGACGGGTTAGCTGCACCAGCAGCAACCTGTAGCTTAATATAAGCTTGGACTTTCTTAGCCATTTTTCTATTTCCTAGTGTGGGTATAACGCCTATTAATACGTCTAATTTAGACCTACCTTCAGCTTCCCGTTAATTAAGGGCGGCGAATTATAGCGATAATTCGCCGCCCTGCCAAGTAAACTGCTAGTTATTTAACCAACTAAGTTAAATACACCAGCAATTCACCTTAAATTACAATATCTCTTAGATAAAAATAATTAATTTATCTCAAAGCTGTTTGGTGCAAACTCTAGGAGAACGCGCGCAGCTTACGCATGTAAGTACTTCAGGCTTCCTGCCTTACGCTCTCCGAGCCGACTGTGTCGTTCAAATCTATTCCCGATAAATTTGTGAGCACGTTCGACACAGAGGTTGTGCCTAACAGCGACGAGGTAATTAATTATTGGTCGTCTTTTTCGATTTGGCCAAACTCTAGTTCTACTGGAGTTGAACGACCAAAGATAAGAACAGACACTTTTACGCGACTTTTCTCGTAATCCACTTCTTCAACTGTTGCATTGAAGTCAGCAAATGGACCATCGTTAACACGAACAATCTCGCCCACTTCAAATAGTGTGCGCGGTTTAGGAGAGTCAACAGAGTCTTGTAAGCGTTGTAGGATACGCTCAGCTTCAGCTGAAGATATCGGCGCAGGGCGGTCACTTGTTCCGCCAATGAAGCCCATTACGCGAGGAACGTTCTTCACTAAATGCCAGCTATCTTCATTCATCACCATTTTAACTAACACGTAGCCTGGGAAGAATTTACGAGTACTTTTACTCTTTTTACCTGCACGCATTTCGACAACTTCTTCAGTTGGAACAAGAATCTCTTCGAAAAGATCTTCCATCTCGTGAATAGCAACATGCTCGATAAGTGTTTTCTGTACACGTTGTTCGTAACCTGAAAAGGCTTGTACAACGTACCATCTAAATTTTGGTTGTTCTTCTGACATAATATTAAACCTGGATGCCTGTAATAAAGCCAACGACTCTGACTAAAATGCCGTCTAGTCCCCATAGGACTAATGCCATCACACCTGTTGCTGCTAATACGATTAATGTTGTATTAATAGCTTCTTTACGTGTTGGCCAAACGACTTTACGAATTTCAAGACGAGATTCCTTCGCGAATGCAATTGCATCACGACCTTTCTCTGTTTGCGAAGCAACAGCCATTGCAACACCTACTGCAGCTAACACGCCAATCGCACGTATTAACACAGAAACTTCTTCACCGTAGATATAGTTACCTACAACAGCACCAGCTAATAATCCGATGACGACAATCCATTTAGCTAGATCCATCGACCCGCCCTGGCTTTCAGTATTTGTTGCGTTCATTTTACCACTGTCCCAATAGTTGTATCGCTACCCAAAGGCTTACTGCCCAAGGGGATTCACAGTTCATTACATCGCTATTTAGAACACATAGTATCTCTAAATAGCGACCATAAATTAAGCCCTGTCGAAACAGGGCTTAAAAAAATTAGCGCGTTATTGTAATTTGAACCACAAGATATAGCAAGGTATTAAGCGGTGACAACACTTAAAAAATGTGAGTGAGAAGCCATAATTAGATTGTTTTATCATCCATTGGTGTAATACAATCGATGGCGTTGTGGCTAATACTTTAGACTAAAATTAAGATTAGGGTAACACCTAACATTGGAATATTTTTGATTAAACGACGTGCATCATTCGAAAAGTTTTTGCAATCTCCGTTTGCAATGATACTGCCTATTTCAATATGGGCTGTACTGACTTTTTCATCATTCTATTGGAATCATCAAATAATCCAAAGCTCTAGCCATCAAGCATTCACAATGCGTGGTGAAATGAGTAAGAATCTTTCAGATATTATCATGACTTGGGCTAGCAGCCATGAAGCTATCTATGTCCCTCTCACTGAAAAAACACCATCAAGTCCCTATTTTGATATTAAAAATAAAGATATTAAAACAAGTGATGGAGTAGCGCTGACTCAATTATCTGCCGGGCAAATTCTCTCTCAGCTAAGTTTGCTACTCGATAAAGACTCGGTTGAATTTCAATTAATTTCAACTCAACCACTAAACCCCGCTAACCAAGCCAGTACTTGGCAAATAAAAGTGTTACAGTCGCTGTTAGATGATTCACAACGTCATATAGAAGAACGAAACGGGCAGTTTTATTATATTGCCCCCCTGTTCGCTGAACAAAGCTGCTTAGATTGTCATAAGGACAACCAAACTGCAGACTTACTCGGCGCCGTGAGTTTTAATTACCCCATTGAGCGCCTCGAACAGCGACTCGATCCTCTTCACAATCAAAACACTTTTATCCATAGCGCGATTTTTATCATCCTGAGTTTGATTAGCGCACTAGCAATCTATCACGTAAGATCATTAGTTAATCGGATATCCGCACAAAAAGCACAGCGTGAAGAGACGATACGTTTAAAAACAAAAAACCTGCATCAAGAAATTGAACAACATAAAGTTGCTCGCGCTGAATTGCAACGCCTCGCGACTCACGATCCACTCACGGGGATCAGAAACAGACGCCATTTTATTGATTCATTGCACAACGAAATTAAGCGATATCAACGCTATAAAAGTAACTTCTCCCTATTAATGCTCGATTTAGATCACTTTAAAAAAGTAAACGATACCTATGGCCATGATTGCGGAGATTATGTACTGCAATGTTTTGCTAAAGAAATTCAAGAAAATTTACGACAAAGCGATGTGTTTGTCCGTTATGGCGGAGAAGAGTTTGCAATTATAGCGACTAATACTCAATTAGACGCTGCTGAACGCTTTGCTCAAAAATTAACTAAAACAGTAGAAGCATTAACAATTATTTATCACCAGCAAACTGTTAACATCACCGTAAGCATCGGTGTGGCCGCACCATCACTTTTAAAAACGTCAAGCCCAGAATCCTTAATATCGCTTGCCGATAGTGCGCTATATCAAGCAAAAGCATTAGGGCGTAATCGTGCTATTTGTGCGACGCCGGATTACGATACTTAACCTGTGTAAAACATATCTAGCGACATGGAGCGCCCCCTTTGAATCAACCTACCATTTTAGTCGTCGATGACCGACCCGATATTCGTATGAGCGTTAGTTTTATCCTTGAAGATAATAATTATGCTTTTGTTGAAGCCCAATCCCCAGTCCAAGCACAACAAATCATCAAAGAACAGCAAGTAGATCTCATTTTATTAGATATGAATTATTCTCTTGATACGACTTCCGGTGATGAGGGATTAGACCTATTGCGTTGGCTTGCTAAACATGAACCCAATTTACCCGCTGTTGCGATGACTGCATGGTCAAATGTTGAATTAGCAGTCAAGTCAATGCAAATTGGTGCTAGCGACTTTATCGAAAAGCCCTGGAAAAATCAGCGTCTCTTACAGATCATTGCACAGCAGCTTGCGTTAGCTGGATTAAAAAATCAAAATCAACAATTAAAACAGCGCTTGGAGCCAAAGAAAGAGGCCAGCTATCAATGGCAATCTCCATGTATGGTTCAACTGATTAGCCAATTAGAAAGTGTCGCTAGTGCCGATGTTTCTATATTACTCACCGGAGATAATGGCACAGGAAAAAGCCAAATGGCTAAACATATCCATCAACTATCTCATCGTTGTAACGCCCCTTTCATTAGTGTCAATATGGGAGCTATTTCAGAATCACTATTTGAAAGTGAAATGTTTGGCCATACCAAGGGCGCTTTTACCGACGCAAAAAGTAGCCGCATCGGTCGATTTGAGCTGGCTCAGGCAGGTACTTTATTTCTTGATGAGATTGCGAATATACCAATGTCTCAGCAGGCAAAGTTATTGCGAGTTGTTGAGTCTGGTGAGTTTGAGGTATTGGGGTCAAGTAAAACACAATCGTCTAACTGCCGCTTCATCAGTGCATCAAATGGTGAGTTCGAGAAATTAATTAGTGAAGAGAAGTTTCGAGAAGATCTGTTTTATCGTTTAAACACTTTGGAATTTCGTATGCCGTCATTAAACGAGCGAACCGATGATATTATACCTCTTGCTCAATTTTTCATAAGCCAGTACGCTCAAAAATATAATAGACCAACAGTTGCATTAGATAATAGTGCAAAAACGGCTTTATTATCTTACCCTTGGCCCGGTAATATTCGTGAACTGAGCCACGTTATCGAAAGAGCGATTTTACTACATTCAAATAGTACTAATACCCTAAATGCAGATAATCTACCGCTTACGCCACAAAAGCAAAGCCAATCTCTGCCTTTTATGACATTAGAACAAGCAGAGGTCCGCCTGATCGAACAAGCCTTAGCGACGACAGAGCAAAACATACCCAAAGCAGCTCAACTCCTCGGACTAACAAAGTCTTCTCTATATAGACGAATAGAAAAATATGAGCAATTACAAAAATAACTCGCTTGAATGGTACTTAGTCATGCGTTTTTTATTAATCGCGGCTGTGATTCTTGGTTTAAGCTGGTTGTTACTATTACAATTTTCGTGGTCAAGCTGGGATAGCGCCATTATCTTAGGCGTCATTGCTAGTGTGCAACTTTGGTTAATGAGCCACTGGTTTAAAAAAATCATATCCGCCTTTGATCGCGGTTTACTCCACTTAGAGTCAGTGCAAGCCGAGGACTATAACCAATTCGCTAAATCAGACTTCGCCCATGGTCAAGTGGCTAAATTCCATGCCCAATTAAAGCAATTAAGCTTATATTTAGCCAACCAAAAGTCTCGGTATGATCAGCATGTTTTTTTGGTTTATCAATTAATCGATCAATTAGACACTCCTATTCTAGTGTTTAATAAAAATAATAAACTAAGCTATGCCAACGGTGCGTTTTCACAGCTCTATGCTCAACCGTGGCAAATGTATCGTAATGCTTCACCTAAACTATTGGGCTTAGTCCAACATGAAAACAGGTGGTCTTTAGCCGAAAAAGAGCAACAGTGGCAAGTAAGTCAGAGTCAATTTATCGATGACGGAGAAACACACCAGCTATTAGTGTTTACCAATATTGAAACGGCATTGCGCGATAGTCAGCAAGCCGCATGGCATCAAATTATCCGTGTCATGAGCCATGAAATACGCAACTCCTTAACCCCCGTGTCATCACTCGCCGAAGGCTTAGCTACCCGTGCAGAAAAACCCCGAGATAAACAGGCCCTCGATTTAATTTCTGAACGTTGCCACCACCTACAAGACTTCGTCAGCCGTTATTCTTCGCTATCACAACAATTCAATTTAAATCCAAGCCATGTAGAGATTCAATCTCTCAAACAACGTTTAACTGGTTTATTTAACCAGCACACTCTAATTATTGAAAGCTCAAATATTCAGTGGCTGTGGGCCGATCAAACTTTCATCGAGCAAGTCCTCATTAATTTAATCAAAAACGCCATTGAAGCGTCAGCCACCACAATCACGCTGCACTTCTCACAGCACCAAAGTAAAGCTCATATTACTTTAACTGACAATGGCCACGGCTTTGCCAATTTAGATAATTTGTTTGTACCGCTCTTTACAACTAAACCCGAAGGTCAAGGAATTGGGTTAAGTTTTTGTCGTAATATTATCACCCAACATAATGGACAAATTGAGTTAACAAATAATTCAGACCATGGGGTTACTGTTGCAATAACACTCCCCATTAAAACTTAATTTTCACAATTCTCAGCCGCCTCCTCTGCATTATCACCAGTTCACTTTTGAAATTTGGTAGTTCGATATCGGACTACCAAACCTTAACCACACCACAAAATAAACATAAACCTATGATATTAAACAAAAACAAAAACTGGCACATTATTCGCTTACCTAGTTATTGTTATCAACAAATAGAATTGTTTATTATGGATGTAGTTAAAAAAAAGCAGCACAGTAAATTACCACTATCAAAGAATGCGTTAACTATCTTTGGTGGTTTGTTATTACTAATCACCTTAGCCGTTTGGGCAAATCAATCTACTAGCTCTGTTAGCGTTGCTCGCGGCAGCATCATCATCGATAAAGTAAAACACGGTGATCTCGCTGTAGTCATCGAAGGCTATGGCGCTTTGAAATCAGACAAACAGCAACTCATCACAACATTTTCACGAGCTACAGTTAAAGAAATCGTGCTCAAGCCAGGTGCAACAGTCAAAGCAGACAGCGTTATCGTTGAGCTCGATAATCCAGAACTACAACAGCAACTCGACAGTGCTAAACGAGACCTAGCACAAGCGAGTGCTAATTTACGTCAATTAAAGTTGAATAATCAGCGTGAAAAGCTCAATGAATCTGCAATGCTCGCACAAATAACAGCGGACTATGAGACGGCGTCTTTAAAAAAGCAGGCTGAGCAGAAATTAGCCGAACAAGGCATTGTGTCAAAACTAAATTATCAGCAAACAGTGCTAAATGAGCAGCAGTTAAAAAAGCGCATCAACATATTAAAACAACGCTTACATCAATTGAATTTAGTCCATGAGGAGTCTGTAAATATTGCCCAAGAGCGTGTTTTACAGCAGCAAGGGTTACTTGATATCTCACAGGCTCGTCTCGACAAACTAACAGTACGTGCCGGATTTGACGGTGTTTTACAGCGCTTGTCAGTGGAGTTAGGACAAAGCTTAACACCCGGACAGGAAATCGCATTAATTGGTAGTGTCACTGACTTAATCGCTTTAATTCGTGTTCCACAAAGTCAAGCCCAACAAATCATGGTCGGCCAAAAGGCAATCGTAGATACGCGTCGCGATAAAATTGATGGTGTTATTTCACGTATTGATCCTATCGTTGCAGACAATACTGTTGAAGTTGAAATAGCCCTTCCAAAGAATTTACCTGCAAGCGCGCGCCCAATGCTTAGTGTTGATGGCACCATCACCGCTGATACGTTAAAAGGGGTTAGCTATATTCAGCGCCCTGCCAACGTAAAAGCCAACACCCAGGTGTCGCTATATCGCATTAATGGTCAGACTGATAACGCTGAGTTAGTTCCTGTTTCATTAGGTCGTCAGGCCGGTCGTTACATTGAGATCACATCGAAAGTCACTAAAGATGATCAGTTTATTATTTCTGACTTATCGAATTTAAAAACAACATCACAAACTTTAGACATTAAGTCTTAATTAAACCTTATTTAAATCACTAATTACAAAGAAGACAGATTATGAGCAATATAAAAATACAAATGAAAAACATCGCTAAGGTCTTTGAAACTGATGAGTTGGAAACTCATGCACTAAAAAGCATCGACTTAATTATTCGAGAGGGCGACTACGTTTCAATTTCAGGTCCTTCAGGCTGTGGCAAATCAACATTACTATCCATCTTAGGCTTATTAGATATGCCTAGTGGCGGCGAGTATTTTATTGAAGAACATAATGTGACAGACCTTAGTTTGGATCAAGCTGCTGAAATGCGCAGTAGTAAAATCGGCTTTATCTTCCAATCATTTAATCTGATCGATGAGCTATCGGTATTTGATAACGTTGCGCTACCATTGCGCTACGGTAAAGCTAAAATGACTGATGAGCAAATTAAACAACGCGTCTTAGAATGTCTAGAGCTTGTTGATATGACCCATAGAACGAGCCATAAACCAAACCAACTGTCAGGTGGACAACAGCAACGAATTGCCATTGCAAGAGCGCTTGTGGCTAAACCTGCAATTTTACTCGTTGATGAGCCAACAGGAAACTTAGACTCAAAGAGCGGCGATCAAGTCATGGATGTATTAGAAAAACTCAATCAAGCCGGCACAACAATATGTATGGTAACTCATGATCCTCGTTATGCTGATATGGCAACAACTCAGCTTAAACTACTCGATGGTTCGATTCTAACCACCCCAACACTTGCCAGCGTTGAGCAGGAGGCTGTATGAGTCAATTTCTATACCAACAAAAGCAGGCTTGGGCAGGGCTAAAGAAAAAGCCAGGCTTTGTCAGTGCGATCTTAATGACCATGGGGACAACTCTAGGTGCACTCCTGTGTATTTTAACCCTTGCCTATGTCTTAATTGCAAAGCCACTGCCTTACCCCGAACAGGATAGCTTATTTAAAGTTGATACTATTATTACCAATGATAAAGACGAAGAGATGGGACGTGCTTATACATACCCAAATCTGATTCACCTTTATGAAAACCAAACAATGTTTAGCGAAACAGCTTTGCTGTTTGTCTCTGAAGATGTATTAATAAACTCGCTATCGCAACCAACTTTGCAAATGTCATTTGTGACACCAGAGTACTTCAGCTTACTCGGCGCAAAAATGGCGCTAGGTCGTTCATTTGAAGCAACGGAAGCTAAAGACACTAACAACCCTGTAGCCATTATTAGTCAACAAACATGGCAAACTGAGTATGCTAAAGACCCGCAAATCATCGGTAAAAAAATGGACTTTAGCGGGACTAGTTTTACCATTGTTGGCGTTTTATCAGACTCATTTATTGAGCCGGAACTGTATGAAACAGGCACACAAGCACATGTATTCTTGCCATGGGATTATAACCACGCCCACCCGCGTGCACGTCAAGCTTGGGGCAACATTAATGACTCTCAGCTTTTTTTAGCCAAAAAAACCTCTGCCATGACCATCGAACAGGTTAATCAGACACTAACCACCTTAGTTAATGATAAATGGCGGGAAAACGTTGCTTCGGTTGAGTTTTTCAAAGGTTGGAATATGGAGATAGACAGTCGTTCATTTAAACACGTAATCTTGGGTGACAGTGAGCAGACAGTTTTTCTATTGCTTGCCGGCGTTATCGGTTTGGTACTTATCGCTTGTGCTAACATTGCCAACCTATTCATTTCTCGTACAGCTGAACAGCAACGTCAATTAGCTATTCGTGCAGCCGTAGGCGCAAGAAAAAGTGATTTATTTAAAACAATTTTTGCTGAAACCAATTTGCTTATGATGCTCTCAGTAGCGATCGCATTAGTGCTATCTTCTGTCGGCTTCTTCGTCATGAAAGCGTTTTTGGCAGCACAGTTACCACGAGTCAACGAACTAGCCATCAACTGGTTTACGTTAAGCTCTGCCGTACTCATCGCATTATTATTAGCTTTATTCTTTGCTCGTTTAAGTACACGTATGATTAACTATAAAGCGTTAAATTCGACGTTACAATCAAGCGGTAAAGGGACAGGAATTCAAGTATCGAAAAGCATTAGAAAACTATTGATTATTAGTCAAGTAGCTATAGTGACCTCACTGGTGTTCATCAATATTAGCCTATTTCAAGATGCCAAGAAGTCTATTCAGCAACCACTGGGCTTTACGACTGAAAATTTAGCAACGCTGAGCTTATCTATTTCTTCTTCGACGATGCCACCACGTGAAGAGCTAATGCCAATAATCACGGAATTGAAGAACAAGTTGTTAGAGCTTCCACAAGTCAAAGCAATTAGTCAATCTAGTGCACCGTTGAATGGCTTTAACTTAAATGCTCAAACTGCGCTTAACACAAACATTCATTATGTCGCACATACTAAGCATATTGATAATAACTATTTTGACATGGTAGGTCAGACAGTACTTGAAGGTGACAATTTTAGTGCAGCAGATATCAAAGATCATAATCGCGTGATATTAGTCAATGATGTCTATGCTAAACAGTTAGCTCCAGAAGGCAGTGCCATTGGTCAAAAGATTGAATTTGGTGGAGACTCTACTAGTACCATTATCGGTGTCGTTCAGGGAACGCTTCTACCGGGGCGTACTGAGATCCCAATTCAGGCCTATCGTCCAGGCACTTTAGCAGGTACAACCTTGACACTACAGTTAGAGCCGGGGCAAGAGATCACGCGAGAACAAGCAGTAAAAGTACTGAAAGAAGTGACTAACCAGTTTACCGTATTTAATTTGGTTGCTTTAGATCGCCTGAAAGCGGAAATGCTATTCACTCAATATACCACTGCGATTACGAGCGCTGTACTAGCCATATTAACCATCATCTTATCGACTATCGGCTTATACGGTATTCTAAGCTATAGCACGCAAATGCGTAGTTTTGAGATCGGTACTCGCATGGCAATAGGGGCGAAGAGAAAAGATCTCATTAAATTAATTATTCGAGAAAACTCAACACCTGTTGCCGTCGGTGTATTCGTTAGTATCTTAGCTATCTTAGCTCTCTACATTGGCTTTGATGAAGAACTGGTCGTTTACGCTTCCTTCCAGTTAGTACCCGTTTTTTTAGTTACCGTGGTATTAATTAGTTTGATTGCACTCTTCGCTTGTTACTGGCCACTAAGGCAGTTCATCAACCGTCCTGCAATCCATTCA
Organism: Psychrobium sp. 1_MG-2023; assembly: GCF_030689115.1. Taxonomy (NCBI): domain Bacteria; kingdom Pseudomonadati; phylum Pseudomonadota; class Gammaproteobacteria; order Alteromonadales; family Shewanellaceae; genus Psychrobium; species Psychrobium sp. 1_MG-2023. The sequence goes on from NZ_JAUYVJ010000041.1 coordinate 21,657, forward strand.
TTACGTGGTAGTGAATAATAAAAAGTAAAAAAGGGAAACTAAAACTGTTAGTTTCCCTTTTTATATCACCGTCTATCTTAGTTTAAATAAGAACAAATATAATCACAGGCCTCATCAATTTTCAGGCTAAATTGCGAATTCGCCGGAACATTATAAGACTGCCCAGCTTTAAATACTTGCCAAGACTGACCCGGTAACAACACTTGCATTTCACCTTGAGTCACTTCCATTACCTCCGCTGCTTCAGTATTAAACGTGTATTCACCAGCAAGCATTACACCCAACGTTTTTTCGCTGCCATCACTGAGGATTATTTTGTGTGAGACCACTTTGCCATCGAAATAAATATTCGACTGGGTGATTGCAGTGACAGATTCAAACTGGGTTGTTACTTCAGACATAAAACACCTTTATTTTATACGTAAAATGAAAGTAATCTAGCATGCAGTTTAGCTGACAGCACATTATCAATAGGGCTAATATCTGCTTCTGCTATTCAGGACATTAAACGCATTCTATTGCTCAAATAAAGATGCATGAAAGAACTTAGCTAAGGCTAATACCGCCGCTTGCCGGTAGTTCCCTTCTCTCGTCGCCAAGCCATTAGTTAGCAAACCAATTGCGCCACCTTTTTGCTTGATATTATGCGTACTAAATAGCTTATCCATGAGGGGCCCTAACTCTGCCCCCTCAACAAGTGATTGATAAACAGACTGTGGCAAAGGTAAATTTGCACTTCTACCAACACTCAGTTGCTTACCATCAGATATCGCAATATAAGCAAACGTGGCTGGACCATCCTCAAAATTATCAACACCCCCTTCAATCGCTGCATAAAAGTCAGCTTGAGCGTGTTGCTGGCAATAGTTTAATCGATTCACTGCACCATCTCGTGTCTCTTGAGTTGTCATCGGTTGTTCCCTGACTAATGAGGGAGCATTTATTCCTTGGCACTCTATCTCGTCATTAGGGTAATAAAGCGCTAATGCACTTTTAATAGCGTTAATCTTGACAGGGTTATTAGAACCCACCACGACTCTAAATTTTTGAGATGACATGCTTACTTTTCCACTTAAACTTAACTTTCGCTCGGAGCATAGCATGCACCACAATGCAGATAATAGTTCAAGGTAAAGAAAAAAGACTAACCCCTACCACTAAACTCAATTAAAATAGCAGTCTAGTTTTTCGCCTAGGACATGGAACCACTTATGCGCTCCCTTTCAAGCTCGCGTTTACAGTCGGCCTTACTTTTAACGCTATTTTTAAGCGCTTGTGCCATCATTCCTCAGCTCGAGCTCGATGAACTATACGGAGAAGAAAATCCTACACGTTTTATCCAGCCTGTTATCGCAACAAATGACAGCCCTTTAAGCTATGACGCCAACGCCAAGGGGATTATCGATAAGCGTTGTACGGTATGTCATGGTTGCTATGATGCGCCGTGCCAACTCAACTTGGCCTCGTATGACGGTTTAGCGCGTGGAGCTAGCAAAGAGCAAGTTTATTCCGGCTCTCGATTGATTGCCGCTGAACCTTCTCGGTTATTTATTGATGCACATTCACCGCAACAATGGCGAGAGAAAGGCTTTTTTCCAGTACTAAACGAACGAGCTCCCTCCGGCGACCAAGAAGCAAGTGTGATGCATCGCCTGCTCACATTAAAACAGCAACATTCACAGCAATTAGATAACCGACCGTTATCTCAGCAACTGTATGACTTTTCACTCGATAGAAGTCAATCTTGCCCAACGACAGCTCAGCTAGCGAGCTTTGAACAATCGACACCTCACTGGGGAATGCCTTACGGACTACCAAAACTTTCGCACAATGAATACACAACACTCAGCCAATGGCTAACTGCAGGCGCACCAGTAAAGCAGTTGCCTGCCTTAAGCGCCGAACTACAAACACAAGTAAACAATTGGGAACAATTTCTAAACCAAGATAGCTTAAAAGCGCAACTAATGGCACGGTATATCTATGAACATTGGTTTCTAGCCAACTTATACTTTGACCCATCTGGCAGTGCCCACCAAAGAACATTTTTTAAGTTAGTTCGGTCTAAGACACCACCACAACAACCGATTACTGTTATAGCTACCCGAACCCCTTTTGAAACACCGGGAGTCGATAGGGTTTATTACCGCTTACAGCGAGTCACTGCAACTATTTTATCAAAAACCCATATGCCTTACGCACTCAATGAACAGCGTATGAAAAAACTAACAAAATGGTTTCTCAATGATCACTATCAAGTCACATCCCTGCCTTCCTATGATTTGAAAACGGCATCAAATCCATTTGTTACTTTTGCTCAAATTCCAGCAAATTCGCGTTACCGATTTATGCTTGAAGAAGCTCGCTTTACGATCATGGGTTTCATCAAAGGACCAGTCTGTCGAGGTCAAATAGCATTGAATGTTATTAACGATCATCTCTGGGTCATCTTTGCCGCCCCTAACGATGATGCGTCAGAGCAACACCGATTAAATGCCATAGAGCAACATGGTATTATCAAGGCAACCAAAAATTTACGTTTACCAGCGGACTCAGGTAGTACCGCTGGTATTCTTAATTGGCGCCAATATGCAAAACATCAAATGGCGTATTTAGAAGCGAAATCACAGTATGTAAATACAATTTACCAAGAGGGTTTTAAACCATCTCTACAATCCGTTTGGGATGGTGATGGCCATAACCCAAATGCCGCGTTAACTATTTTCCGCCACTTCGATACTGCTTCAGTTGAATATGGGTTAATCGGTGAACAACCTCAAACAATGTGGCTTATTGGTTACCCTTTACTCGAGAAGATACATTACTTATTGGTTGCAGGCTTTGACGTGTATGGCAACTATGGTCATCAATTAAAAACGCGTCTTTACATGGACTTCCTTAGAATGGAAGGTGAATTCAACTTGCTCGGATTATTGCCCAAAGAGGCAAGGTCTCCCCTAATTAATCAGTGGTACCAAGGCGCACCAGAAACAACCGAAAAGTATTTTACTGACACCCGTTTATTATTAAACAGTGAAAGCGGAATTACCTACACCACACAACAGCCATATCAAGAGCTGCAACAAAAAATAAAGCGTCATCTAGAACCAACCTTTATGCACCAGTTTACGCTTGATACCGCCAAGCTAGAACAGAGAAGCATTGATTTATTGAAGAGAATTAATCAACTAAGCGGTGTTAAAACAAAACTACTCGCCCAAACAAGTATCCTAAGTATCGAAACAGCAACAAGAAAGCTAGAACATTTCACACTACTTCATCATAATGCGCATAAAAACGTAGCACATATTATTGCTGAAGAAGAACGTCGCTTACCGCAACAGGACTCACTGACTCTCGTACAGGGGTTCATTGGGGCATACCCAAACACGTTCTTTCGTGTCAAAGAATCGCAATTAGAACAATTTGTCATTGCATTGGAACAGCTCTCAAGTGAGCTAGATTATCACTTTTTATTAAACCAGTTTGGTATTAGAAGAACACACCCAAATTTCTGGCAATATAGTGATTCAGTTCACCAATCGTTTAAAAAGTGGCAACCTCTAGAGTATGGCCTGCTAGACTATAACCGTTTAGAAAACCGATAAGAGATTTTTTATTAACGTTTGTTGATTTCGAAAAATAATTATCGCTTTCTATTCTCAGGCGTTTATTGTTATATTCTATCCTGTAGATATAAATATATAGCGATATTTACATGTATTAACTATAATTTGGCTAGGAAAAAGGACATTCTTAAAGCGCACTAATATATTAAGGGAAGTACTTTGAGCACTATCAACCGTAGATATACAAAAACCTTCATCGGTTTTTTTCTGATGTTTACTTTTATGATTTATACGCTATTTACTAATGCGTTACACACAAAAGTAGATAATTTACATCAGCAGTATTCCACTTTTACCGCCTCTCAGTCTGACCTCACCGCCCTTACAACTGCAGAACAGCTCATTAGCGGTGCGTTATTTTTATCACCGTTAACCAAGCACTTAAATAAGCTAGCTATCTTGGTCAGCCCTAATGCACAAGACACTAATATTGAACTGATCTATTTAAACCCTATCATACTCGATACGGCACGTGAGCTTGCTTTACCCTTTATTGCCTTAATTATTTGCCTATTTACCACTTTTCTTATTGCCAGCAACTCTCAACGAGAAAAGCATCGTCACGCCGTTAATCAGCTCTGTAAAAAGACTGATAACCTCATTGCTGTTTTCAGTGATAAAAATGAAGTACCGCAAGAGCATCCAGCGACAATTCGATTATCGCTGGCGCTAGATTTCTTATTATCCAAAGTTAATGACTATCAAGCACACAGCAAACGCAATGCTGACTGCGATAAATTAACTCAGCTCGTTAATCGTCATTGCTTTTTAGAACATATCAATCAGCGAATCAATTTTAACGCCAAAGAGCCTGCTTACCGCAGTGGCTTATTATTTATTGACCTAGACGGCTTCAAACAGGTCAATGACTCTTTTGGTCATTCCTTTGGTGATGAAGTATTAATTCAGGTAGCAGAACGCTTAAAGACTGTCGTAAGAAGTCAGAATCTTAGCTTTCCTGATAGCCCGCAAGGACTCGAATTAAACTTAGCTCGCCTGGGTGGTGATGAATTCACCTTGTTTATAGAGCACCTAGATAGTCCACACCTAGCTGTTGAAGTTGCACAACAAGTATTAAAAGAGCTCGAGCGGGATTTCATTCTTGGTAATAAGACAATCAAGATAAGTGCCAGTGTCGGTATCGCTGTGTACCCCGACAGTGCCAATAGCCCAGAAACTCTAGTACAAATGGCAGATGTTGCCATGTATCGAGCTAAAGTCGATGGCCGAGGTATCTACCGTATTTACTCTAAAGAAATGAGCAACACATTACGTCGTTACCATTATCTGCTAGAAGAAATGCGCATTGCACTAACCACCAATAGTTTTTATCTCACTTTTCAACCGATAGTTCACGTTGAAGGCTGTGCGATAAGTTACTTTGAAGCTCTAGTGCGTTGGCAGCATCCAGTTGAAGGTATTATTACCCCCACTGAATTCATTCCCATTGCCGAAGACTCTAATCAGATTTTACAGTTAGGGGATTGGATTTTATTTGAGGCCTGCCGACAAATGTCAGCATGGTATAACGCCGGTATGAATAAGACTCAGATTTCTGTTAACGTGTCTAATATTCAATTAAAACATCGCTCAATCTATCGTTGGGTGATGGATACACTAAAGAAAACTGGACTACCGCCATCAGCACTCATGCTTGAGATTACTGAATCATGCTTTATTGATATTTCCAGTGAGATAATTTCAGAATTAGAGAGGTTACGTCAAGAAGGTGTTTGCATCGCGATTGATGATTTCGGTACGGGCTTTAGTTCATTAGCGATACTAGCAACATTACCTGTCGATGTATTAAAAATAGACCGTATGTTCATTACTCAAGCGACACAAAACCCTAAGCACAGCAAGATCCTAAAATCGATTGTCGAGCTTTCTCAGCGACTCAATCTAAAAGTTGTTGCAGAAGGTATCGAAGACGTTAATCAATTAGAGTTGCTAAAATCACTTGGGGTTGTCTATATTCAAGGTTACCTATTTAGCCGGCCAGTATCACCAGTGAGTGTGGGTGAAAAAGTGTTAAATCAGAATATTGGTCACCTTGCTCATAATGGCACAGGAGTTTGGGATATGGCTCCTGAAAAGGCTAAAGTTTAAAAGCTAAACTATTTTCTGTCATTCTATAAATGGTATGTAGCTTTAAGTTATAAGCGAGGAGTTAGAGATGAATGCAGTAAAAGTAACCCACCCATTAATTGAACATAAACTCGGTTTAATGCGCGAAGATGGCATTAGTACGAAACACTTTCGAGAGTTAGCTTCTGAAGTCGGTAACCTACTAACTTATGAAGCTTCGCGTGACTTTGAGTTAGAAAATAAAACAATTGAAAGTTGGAATGGTCAAATAACCGTCCAGCAAATCGCAGGTAAGAAATTAACTGTTGTCCCTATTCTGCGCGCCGGTCTAGGCATGATGGATGGCGTGTTAACTTCTATACCTAATGCGAAAATCTCTGTTGTTGGCATGTACCGTAATGAAGAAACCCTAGAACCTGTTTTTTACTTCGAGAAGCTAGTTAAAGACATTGAACAACGCCTAGCACTTGTTGTCGATCCGATGTTAGCCACTGGAGGCTCAATGATTGCGACCATCAACCTATTAAAAGAGAGGGGCTGTACTAACATTAGAGCCTTAGTCTTAGTCGCAGCGCCGGAAGGCTTAGAAGCAATGCATAAAGCTCACCCTGACGTCACTATCTATACCGCAGCTGTTGATTCTCACCTCAATGAAGATGGATATATCTTACCGGGTTTAGGTGATGCTGGAGACAAGATTTTTGGAACTAAATAAATTCCCAATCATCGCAAGTAACAGGCTGAGTAAGATCCCGGCTTAAAACACTACCGGGATGACAGTGATTACCTTAAAGGCGTCAATCGTCATCCTCGAGGTGGTTTCATCGAGGACCTACTACAACACGTTGCTAATTCAAGTGAGTAACAGGCTGAGTGAGATCCCGGCTTAAAACACTACCGGGATGACAGTGATTACCCTAAAGGCGTCAATTCCTCGAGGTGGTTTCATCGAGGACCTACTACAACACGCTACTAATTCAAGTGAGTAACAGGCTGAGCAAGATCCCGGCTTAAAACACTAAGGGATGACAGTGATTACCCTAAAGGCGTCAATTCCTCGAGGTGGTTTCATCGAGGACCTACTACAACACGCTACTAA
>NZ_JAUYVJ010000042.1:0-27245 GCF_030689115.1 Psychrobium sp. 1_MG-2023
GCGGGAGCTAGATTTGAACTAACGACCTTCGGGTTATGAGCCCGACGAGCTACCAGACTGCTCCATCCCGCAATCACTAATCTTTATCCAAGTTGCTTCCCTAGTGGGTTACGCCTTGTCTCAGATGGGCGCTATAATAGAGAAATTATTTTTATTTGCAAGTTAAAAGACTAATTTATTTGTTGCCTGGTTCAAAATTAAACGCTAAACGTTGTTTTTGCAACTTTATCACGATGATTTCACCTCTTTTACAAATAAAAGGTGAAAGAGAGCCATCGTTAGAAAACTGCGTTACTCCGCTTGTTCTTTTAATTTTCGGTTCTTAACAAACTTCTCAATTCCTTTGCCTGTCGTTGCCCATATCATTAGACCACACCATGCAATAATCGAGAATCCAGCCGGAACACAGGCTGCCAAAATCAACATAAAATGCTTGCGGTTGAAAAAGAGTGCCAAAATTGCAGGCAAAAACCAGATGGCAAGGAATGCGATTATAAATAGCGCAATTGTTAAAGGGCTTGCTGAGTTTAGTGCTGACTCTATTTGACTGAAAAATTCCATGGTTATTCTTACCTTCTTAATCTTATGTTATGTGTTAAGGCATAGAATAGAGGGTTAATAAGCTGATGAGGTATAAAAAGTGTTGAACGGTTTATTTTAGTGATTTGATGTGTATTTTATCACAGGGTCGGTAAACGACCCTGTAATTTATTACTTTTAGTATAGGTGAAGTAGCTGGTTAATATTAAAATGTGCTCCTTGGCCAAATTCAAGGCTGAGCATTTGTTGTAACTGGCTAGCTGCATCTTGGTTTGCGCCAGCTCTCTTCATTAACCCATGAGCAACTAAGGAATCAAACTTCTCATCGATGTTATTGGTCTGCTGGGCTTGATAAAAGTAATTTAAATATTGCTCATCGACTAATTGGGTGAGCAACTGCTGTGCTATATGTACCCGTTCCTGCGCTAATCTTGGGCTCAATGCTGTTTTGTTTAACACTTCCATCGGGTTAGCTGCTAATCCAATGATAGGGTGCGCTGGGTGACTATCGTCCTGAGAGTCCACCATTACTTTTGCCGTACGAGTTATTTTGTTTACTGTCAGGTACAACACACTTGTCAGGGTATTGGTTTGATGCTGCTGGATATATTCATAATCAGTATACACCGGCACCTCAACTACAGGCGGCGTATGTATTAGCGCATCAGCAATGTGCTCTTGTTGATGATTTATCTTATTTAATTTTTTGCGCTGTTTAGTTAAGCGCGATGCAGCCTTCTCGTGCTGTTTTTTATGGTACTTATGCTCGTTATTGACATCACTTAGCTGACGCTCCAACGACTGTTTGCGTTCCGTTGTTAAATTAGTTGCAAGTAACTTCATTTCTAATGATTGCTTACGACTCGTAAATTGCTGTAAAGATTTCTTATGTTGATTAAGCTGGCGAGTTAGCTTTCTAACACTGCGCTTGATCGAGTACCTGTCGTCTTTAATGTCGGCGAGTTGATGTTGCAGATCGAGAATGTCAGGGTTAGCGATAGTTTGGCTACCACTGATGTATTGTGTTAGGGCTGTTGAGTTTGACTGCTGTATTTCAAAAATCGGATTTGATTGTGCGAATTTCAGTTGCTTTATATTGCTGTTACGTTTGTTTACTACCTGTAAACCATCAATATTCACAGCAACAGTATTGTCGAGGTAGATATTGTTTGGCTGGATATTAACTTTTATTTGACTTTTATCTCGCAGCTCTCGGTATAAACGTTGATAGGCTGATGTTGCTGATGAATTAGGTGTTAATTGTGCAACCTTGGCATACAGTAGCAGCGCTTTGGCTGTTTGGCCGTTTGTCTCTGCGTGTTGTGCTTTGACTAACAAGTCAGTTGCCCAGCTTGCTAGTAATGATTTTGCATGCGTTAACTTGTCGCGAGTTAATTGGTCGTTAGGCTTTTCTTTGAGCGCTAAAGTAAACTCTTGCACCGCGAGTTCATACTGTTGTGAAACCATTAGATTTTCAGCCGATTCCATATAGTTTTTATGTGCACAGCCCGACAGCAATAATACTGCAGATACAATAAAAAAGCTTAATGCTCTGCTGCGATTGAGTAATCGAGTTTTAGGAAACAATAGGGCGATCATAGGACGCGTTCCTTATATAAAATTAAGTGCTGACGGAGCAGTAAACTCAAATAATTAATGAAAAAATAAAAAGGCTATTAATCTAATTTATAAAGATAAAACTGAATAAGAGCTGACTTACTATCATACCTTACTTTTTTTGCTAAATAGATTCATATTTATGCGTTTGAACGGGATATATTTAGATACATTTTTAAATGTGAATACACAATTCACTTATGCTATAAAGACCGCCCTTTTAATAAAGTATACAATTTTCTTAAGCGAGAAAAATATGAACAAACTAGTCAGTGGTTTGTTACTTAGTATATCGGTGGTTATAACGTCCCCATTGATGGCTAAAGGCAAACCGTTTGAAGATAAGTTTCGTCAGTTAGATGAACTTTTACCTACACCTAACACTTACCGCACTGCATCAGGTGCCCCTGGACATGAATATTGGCAACAAGAGGCCGATTATAAAATTCGTGTAAAACTAGATGATGAAAAGCAGACCTTAACGGCTTCAGAAACCATCACGTATAAAAATAACTCACCAGACACACTTACTTACCTTTGGTTACAACTGGATCAGAATCGGTTCAAGCGAGACTCCTTAGATAAAACCACTCGGACAACTCGCTTAAAACAAAGCAATCCAAAAACAAGCTTTAAATCAATGCGTGGTCTGGTGAAGTCACAACAGCATGATGGCGGTTATGACATCACCAAAGTGACGGATAAGAATGGGCGTGACCTGCCTTATATCATCAATGATACGATGATGCGTATTGACTTGCCTACTGGGCTTAAACCACATGGACAATTCGTGTTTAACATTGATTGGAACTATCATATTCGCGAACAGAAAGTATTAGGTGGTCGTTCTGGCTACGAATACTTCAAAGAAGATGAAAATTACCTATATGAAATTGCCCAATGGTTCCCTCGTATGGCGGCTTACTATGATGTCTATGGTTGGCAAAACAAACAGTTTTTAGGTAATGGTGAGTTTGCCTTAGAGTTTGGTGATTACGATGTTGAAATTACCGTACCGAGTGATCACATTGTGGCATCAACCGGTGAATTACAAAACCCACGTAGCGTACTAACTTCGGCTCAGCGTAAGCGTCTTGAGAAAGCAAAATATGCCGATAAGCCAGTGATCATTGTTTCTGAAGAAGAAGCGACGGAAAAAGAGAAGACCAAGTCATCAAAAATGAAGACATGGCGCTTTAAAGCTGAGAATGTGCGTGACTTTGCTTGGGCTTCATCACGTAAATTCATTTGGGATGCACAGGGGTATACTGAAGGCGGCATCGATACGATGGCCATGTCTTATTACCCAAAAGAAGGTAACCCGCTCTGGGAGCGTTACTCGACAGAAGCGATTATTCACACCATAGAGCATTACAACAAATACAGTTTACAATACCCGTACCCAGTCTCTATCTCGGTGAATGGTCCTGTTGGTGGCATGGAATACCCAATGATTACCTTTAACGGTCCGCGCCCAAAAGTTGATAAAAAGACTGGTGAGAAGACTTACTCTAAACGTACCAAGTACGGATTAATCGGGGTCATTATCCATGAAGTTGGGCATAACTATTATCCAATGATTGTGAACTCTGATGAGCGCCAATGGACGTGGATGGATGAAGGGTTAAATACTTTTGTACAGTTTTTAGCTGAGCAAGCGTGGGAAGAAAAATACCCATCACGCCGTGGCCCTGCACGTAAGATTGTTAACTACATGAAGAGTAGTCATCAAGTGCCTATTATGACTAACAGTGAGTCTATCTTACAGTTTGGTAATAATGCTTATGGTAAGCCTGCAACAGCATTAAATATCTTGCGTGAAACCATTATGGGCCGCGAACTATTTGACTTTGCGTTTAAAGAGTATGCTGAACGTTGGAAGTTTAAACGCCCAACACCTGCTGACTTTTTCCGCACCTTAGAAGATGCGTCAGCGGTTGATCTTGATTGGTTTATCCGCGGTTGGTTCTACACCACCGATCATGTTGATATCTCGTTAGATCGCGTAACTAAAATGCATATTGGTAGCCAAGATCCTGAAGTTGAAAAAGCATGGGATCGTGAGCAGTTTAATAAAGAGCCTGCAGATATCAGTGATCTTCGCAATCAAGGCATGCCTGTGCGTACTGATAAAAAACCTGAATTGTTAGATTTTTATAACGAACATGACAAGTTTACAGTGACTAACCATGACCGTAATAAGTACAACAGTAGCCAAAAGAAATTAGAAGATTGGCAGCTTGAATTACTAAACAATGGCAGCAATATTTACACCGTTGATTTTAGTAATAAAGGTGGTTTAGTGATGCCAATTATCCTTCAGGTTAAATACGCTGATGGTAGCGATGAAGTATTACGCATCTCAGCACAAATCTGGCGTAAAAATACAGTGAAAGTATCTAAGATGCTAATCACTGATAAAGCGATCAAGGAAATCGTACTTGACCCTTATTGGGAAACAGCAGATGTTGATGTTAACAACAACTACTGGCCAACCCGTGTTATTGAGTCACGTTTAGAGCTTTACAAGCGTAAGAAATCGAAAAGTTTAATGGAAAAGTACAATGAAAAACTTAAGACGGATGACGATGCTGATAAAGAAACAGACGCGAAAAACGAAGACAAGGAAGCGGCATAATTGATGGCTATTCGCACCTTATTAATCACGCTAATAATCAACCTTGCTTGGGTAACCAACGCAAGTGCCCATACATTTTTTGTTGGTAGCACTGAAATATCAGTTAACAAGTTTACTAAAAGTACTGAGATAATTCATCGCATTACCAGCCATGATCTCGAAGCATTGTTGTCTGATAAACATCAACAACGTATTTACGCTGATAGTGATGAATACCTTAAATTAGTCCAACAATATGTTGAACGAGGTTTTGGACTAGTTGGCACTAATGGTAAACCAATAAAAATAGAGTTCGTTGGCATTGAGCCCGGGGTTAATGATACTTATATTTATCAGGAAGTTTTGGGATTAGAGTCAATTAGTGGGGTCGCTATATTTCACCAGTTATTAACGGATTATTTCCCAAGACAAAAAAATCGAGTGAATTTTGAATCGCCAAAAATCAAAGGTAGTTTATTGTTTGATGAGAAAACTCACGAGGCAGTAATCAACTAGATTTAATAGTCAGAGTCGGTTTTTGTGTAATTTTTGAGCCCAACATTCGTGTTGGGCTTTTTATTTAGCCATACATACTATTTTAACTTAGCTGTATTTGACTATCGGCTGCTATACTTATAAGTTATATATTAACTTTTAATAATAACAGTGATTTATGCTCGTTTATAGCGCAAGGCAAGCCATCTTAAATAGACGCTCACAAGTAGTGGCCTATGAGCTGTTTTTTCGTAGCGGCCCTGAAAACTTTTTTCCTGCTGATGTTGACCCTCATGAGGCTACCTCAAAACTTATCGGTCGAACGCACTTTAATAAAGGTATTCGGCCAATCACTGGCGGTAAACGCGCATTTATCAACTTCTCTGAAAAATCCTTAATTGATCGTTTGCCGCTACTATTGCCCCAAGAAGATATTATTATTGAAATCTTAGAAGACGTTAACCCCACCGATGATGTCTATCGTGCTTGTGTTGAGTTACATCGTTTTGGCTATCGTTTTGCGCTTGATGATTTTATCTATAAGCCTGAATGGAAGCGTTTTATTCGCTTAGTTAACTTAATTAAGTTTGATATCCAGCACACCACTCTTGATGAAATCGAACCGGTTGTTAAAAAGCTACGCGAGAAAAATGAGAAAAAGCTGTTGGCAGAGAAAGTGGAAACTCAAGAAGAGTTCGACAGAGCGGTTAAAATGGGCTTTAGTTTCTTCCAGGGGTATTTTTTTTGTAAACCTGAAATGCACTCAAATCATGAAGCGGAAGCCAATGAGCATTTGATGTTTTTAATTTACAAAGAAACGATTGCTGATGAGCTTAACTATAAAAAAATTACCCAGCTGTTAGAGCAAGACAGTAACTTAATTTATAAATTACTGTGCTTTCTTAACTCAGGCGGCTTTCCACTAAAAAGTAAAATCAAGTCGGTTAAGCAGGCGTTAACCTACTTAGGGGATGATCAACTTAGGCGTTTATTGTCTTTATTTGTTACCGCTATTCTGGCGTCGAATAAGCCAGTGGAACTGATTAAAATGTGCGTTATTCGTGCTAAGTTTTGTGAATCAGTGTCCCGACAAGTAGCGCCTACGTTGGTGGAAAGTGCTTTTTTAATGGGAATGTTTTCTTTAATGGACGCAATTCTGGACTCAACTATGCATGATGTTTTACAGCGGTTAGCAGTTTGTGACGATGTCGCTGAAGCATTACTTGATACAACCGAACGTAGTCAAACACCTCTGAGCTTATCGTTACGTGCGATAAAATACTTGGAGCAAGGGCGGTGGTATCAAGCAGAACGAGAAGCGATTAAATTACGTCTAGATAAAAAGCAATTGTCTAAGCATTATCAAGATGCTGTGATTTGGGCTGAATGCATACAAAATGGTAGTAGTAGCTTTGATCCTAATGGCTAATATTTATTGTTGTCAGAACACGCTAACGTAACAATTGAAACCGCGTTAATTTAATGACAGCGCTAGTTATCTAGCAAGGGGAAAGTGATGAACATTCCAGTAGTAATACAGGCTGCTCGCCCTAATTTTTTAATTCTAACACCGGTATGCATTTTCTTAGGTGTTGCAGCATCGTTGGTAACACTCACTGAAATCAATTGGCTTTTCTTAACCTTAGCAACGTTAGGAGCGCTTTTGGCGCATGTCAGTGTTAATACTTTAAATGAATATGCAGATTTTAAAAGCGGCTTAGATAGTCAAACTATTCGCACCGCATTTAGTGGAGGCAGTGGCGCGTTACCTAATAACCCCAGCGGCGCGCAAGATGTTCTGATTGTTGGTGTCGTATCTCTCTTATTAACCGCTGTCATTGGTTTATATTTCATTTTCCAATATGGCTTAATAATTTTAGGGATTAGTGCACTCGGCGGTGTCATTATTGTTAGCTACACTAATTGGCTCAATCGTCACCCTTGGCTTTGTTTAGTGTCACCTGGGCTCGCGTTTGGTGTATTAATGGTGGTCGGTGTTGAGATTGTGCTCACCGGAAAAGTTGAACCGAGTAGCTGGTTAGTCGCATTGGTACCGTTCTTTTTAGTCAATAATTTGTTACTACTTAATCAATATCCAGACATAGAGGCGGATAAAGTGGTCGGGCGACGTCATCTTGCTATTACTTATGGGGTGAATACGGCCAACATTATTTACGCTAGTTTTGTTGTAGCTACAGCACTGGCCATTATTGGTGGTGTGTATTGGCAAATGTTGCCGATGACTAGCCTTGCGGCGTTAACTTTATTGCCTGTGGCATTATTTTCGTTATGGGGGGCGATGAAACACCGTGAACAAATCGGCCTTCACCCTAAATACCTCGGTGCCAATGTGGCTGTGGCGATTATTACTCCGTTATTGTTAGCGTTATCGCTAATTTGGCATTAGCAATAACGTCCTTTCGCTGTCTCACCCACACCGTCTTCCCGGCATGCTTTTAGCCGGGATCTCGCTTTGCTATCAAGGCAGTTTACAGGTCAAAACGAGATCCTGAATTAAACACCTTCAGGATGACAATATGTGGCAGCCCCGACACCGTCTTCCCTACATGTTTTTAGCCGGGATCTCGCTTTGCTATCAAGGTAGTTTACACGCCAAAACGAGATCCTGAATTAAACACCTTCAGGATGACAATATGTGGCAGCCCTTACACCGTCTTCCCGGCATGTTTTTAGCCGGGATCTCGCTTTGCTATCAAGGAACTTTACAGGCCAAAAGGAGAACCTGAATTAAACACCTTCAGGATGACAATATGTGGCAGCCCCGACACCGTCTTCCCGGCATGCTTTTAGCCGGGATCTCGCTTTGCTATCAAGGCAGTTTACAGGCCAAAATGAGATCCTGAATTAAATACCTTCAGGATGACAATATGTGGCAGCCTCGACACCGTCTTCCCGGCATGTTTTTAGCCGGGATCTCGCTTTGCTATCAAGGCAGTTTACAGGTCAAAACGAGATCCTGAATTAAACACCTTCAGGATGACAATATGTGGCAGTCCCGACACCGTCTTCCCGGCATGCTTTTAGCCGGGATCTCGCTTTGCTATCAAGGAACTTTACAGGCCAATAGGAGATCCTGAATTAACCACCTTCAGGATGACAATATGTGGCAGCCCCTACACCGTCTTCTCGGTGTGTTTTTAGCCGAGATCTCGCTTTGCTATCAAGGCAGTTTACAGGCCAAAACGAGATCCTGAATTAAACACTTTCAGGATGACAATCTGTAAATACCTTCAGGATGACAATATGTGGCAGCCCCGATACCGTCTTCCCGGTGTGTTTTTGGCCGGGATCTCGCTTTGCTATCAAGGCAGTTTACAGGCCAAAATGAGATCCTGAATTAAACACCTTCAGGATGACAGTGTTGGAAGCCCTGAGAAAATATTTCAGGGCGATAATTGGCAGTTAGCCATAGTCTGACAGGTCTTACTCAGCCAAAGCCTTTAATAATAACTCACTAATTTGGCTACCAGCGGCAAGCGTCTTTTCGCGATCGTTGCCACCATCTTCATTGGTGTTTAAAAACGGCGCAATTTCAACCATATCTGCACCGGTGATTTTAAAGTGCTTATTAAGCTCTGAAATAATCAGTAAGGCTTGCTCTGGGTTTAAGCCATCAGGCTCCGGTGTGCCTGTTGCTGCGGCAAAGTGCGCATCAAGGGCATCAATATCAAAGCTAACATATAGCTCTTCAATACCATTGGCTTTTAATTTAACAATGGTTTCATCGACAATTGCTTGCGCGCCGCGCTCATTAATTTCATGTGTCCAATATTGGTTAACACCAAAGCTGTCTTCCCAATGACCACGATCTTTACCACTTGAACGAATGCCGAATTGGAACGCCATATCACGTGATGGTAAATCATCGAGTATATGAGTGACCCAAGAGCCAAAACAAATATCAATACCCAAACGTTCAACTAACAAGTCTGTGTGAGCATCAAAGTGGATAAGTGCGGCTTTTTTGTTTTGTGCTTTTTTAGCACGTAAATAACTGCGCGCTAATGGGTAGCTTACTGAGTGATCGCCACCAATGGCAAATAAGCCTTTATCGGGGAAGTTGTGATAGAACTCGTCACAAAAATCTTCGGTAATTGATAAAGCACTGACCGGAAGGCTAGACTCAGGGTTATGATATAGCGCTTTACGACAGTTAGTAATCGTCGCTTCGTTTAAGTATTTATCGTGTAGTAAATGCGGAATAACACGAACGTCACCGACATCAAAATAATCGACATCATAATCATCACTTAACATAGTTTGACGTAAGAATAATGGGCCCCAATTGGCTCCACGTAAGATACCACCGCCAGTATCACTACAAACCCCTAATACTACCGGGCGAGTGTCTAATGGTAATTGGCTAACTTGTTCTGACCACGCCAGCTCAATATTGTCTGTATTGCCATAAAGACTTTTATGCAGAGACTCTTTGCGCTCTTTGGCGGTATTAACGGTAAAAACACCATTACCCGGTGGACATAAATACTGATTTATTTTCGCTGAAAAGTTTGACCAATCTGCCATGTTTACTCCGATGGTTCTAGATAATATAAAATCATTTTACGAGATGTCGGCACTATTACAAGCAAGTGAATGTTGGATGAAAGTTAGGTGATGCATGGCTATGCGTATAAGCGATTAACTATGCAGTGAAATAGGTTGCAAGGGGACAAAATAACGCCATTACTGCATAAACAGTAATGGCGATTATTTTTAACTTAAATTACGAATCAGCTCATTTGGTGGCAAATGGGTCAAATCCTTACAGGCTCTGGTGCCAATTGCGGCTACAAAGAGACTACCGATCACGGTAGCAAGCAACCAAAGACTTGGGTGAGGCTGCCACGGCATTTCAATGACAAATGTTTGAATTAAGAATAATGCTACCTCAGTGGTTAGTGCTGCTGTAAAGCCCGCTAGCGCACCACAAATTAGAAATTCAATCGCGATAGCTTGCTTTAATAATTGCTTACCAGCGCCTAGTGTCCTTAGAATGACTAGATCTTGATGGCGCTGCTGATAACTTGCTTGGATTTGTACCAACAGTACTAAAATACTCGCACACACCACCAATAACATTATATAAGACAGTGCGAGCGAAACCTGCTCGATAATCTCACGCAACTTCTTAATCAAGCGATCCACTTTAATCAGTGACAGGGTCGGATACTCAGTCAGTAATTCATTAAGCAATGGGTGCTGTTCAGTTGGCAAATGGAATGATGAGATATACGTTGACGGCATATCACCAAGTGCTGCACGATTAAATATTAAAAAGAAATTTGGTCGCATCGAGCGCCAATCGACTTTACGGATGCTAGTTACGGTTGCTGTGATTTGCTCCTCACCGATATTGGTCACCAAAACATCACCAAGTTTAATATCAAGACGAGCTGCGACTTCCTCTTCGATTGAGACCTCTGGCTCAAGTTGATCAATGCTCCACCATTCCCCTTGTTGAATTGGGTTTTGCTTAGGTAAAGTATCGCGCCACGTTAAGCTTAGCTCGCGGCCAAACCCACGACGACCAGAGCGTTTACGCTCATTATCTACGTTGCCTTCGCTGTCGTAACCACCGATAGTGTCTTCATTAATCGCAACTACTCGGCCACGAATAATCGGGTAGAGGTCGCTGGTTTCAACGTCGTATTTCGCCATTAATTCATTTATCGGCTCAACTTGATCAGGCATGACATTGCCAAGGAAATGATTGGCAGTGCCTTGTGGGATCTGATCTTGCCATTCATCAACTAGTTCATTACGTAGCAGCAAGATAATTAGCATTAACATGATCGCAGTAGCAATGCTGGCAATTTGCATGCTTGCTTGCGGTGCACGTTGATAGAGCGATGCGATGGCTAATTGCCATGGGCTGGCTGCACTAAACTTTTTACCGCGTGATAAACGAATTAACCCCATCGCGATAAAGCTTAATATCGCGGCAACTAACCCCGCAACACACAAGGTAATTAAGCTTAATGTTAAATCTTGGCTATAGATGAGTAATAAACTGAATATCGCACCGCCAAACACTAAGCCATTAAGCCACAATTTAAACTGGGTTGGCTGCATATCACGTTTAATCACGCGCATTACCGGTACTTTAAATAAACGCAGCATTGGGGTTAGTGAGAACATCGCAGCACAAATAACCCCGGTACTGACCGAGATAAGCAATGGCTTAAAGCTCAGTGCGGGCAGTTGCTCCGGTAAGCTTTGCGGCATGTAATAGGCAACGGCGGCGAAAGCGAGTTCTTGTAAGATATAACCAGCAATTAATCCAAGTATTACCCCAAGCGTTGCAATCGTGGCTAATTGAAAGGTGAATATTTTTCGGATCACGCTATCACTGGTGCCCAGCGTTTTTAACAGGGCGACGGCGTCGAGTTGATTTTGACTAAATCGTGCCGCTGTGACACTAATTGCAGTAGCTGCCAGAATAATCCCTAGCAGACTAGCCAATAATAAAAACTGGTTTGCACGCGCCAATGAGTTAGCTAAAGGAGACTTCTCGCCCTTAATATCTTCCCAGTTTTGGTTGGTTTTAAGTGATGGCTTTATCGATTGATAATAGGCGGCTAAATCAGACTCTTCACCACTAAACAAGTAGTTATAATACAAACGCGAGCCCGGCTGAATAATGTTGGTGGCCGGAACATCTTGCTGGTTGATAAATATTGTTGGCGATGAGTTAAAAATTGAAAATGATGCATCAGGCACTTCAGTGGTAATGCCGCTGACCGTAAAGGTCGCGTCACCGACATCAAGTTTATCACCAATACTCAGTTGGAGGCGGATTAACACTTCTGGCGCGACCCATACATTGCCTTGCTGTGGCGGGCCAACAATCACTTCACCTTGGGTGTCTAGCGGCGCGTTGATTAATGGTGTTCGCGATATTTTTAAGTCACCACGCAAAGGGTAAGGGCCTGAAACGGCTTTGGTGTAGGCGAGTAACATCTCATCGCCAGCAAAGACCATCGAATTAAAGCTAAGGTAATTGGCTTTATTTAATGAAAATTGCTCTGACGAATTTATTAATTTATCGTCAATGGGATGAGCTGATGACAATACTCGGTCGGCAGCTAAAAAGTTACTGCTTTTAACCACTAAGGCTTGGTTTAAACGTTCACCAAAGCCACTGAGTGAAAAAACCGAGGTCACTGCTAGCGCAATAGCGAGTAAGAATATGGTTAGCTCACCACGCTTGAGCTGTTGCTTTAATAATGACTTGGCTGGCTTAAACCACATGCGTCAGTTCCTCTTGCGAATTCGTGGTTTGCTGCTCGCTGATTGTGCCATCGCTCATGGTGATAATGCGTTGACAGTTTGCAGCCAGTTTCGGGTCGTGAGTCACAAGGACCAGCGTCGTGTGATGTTGCTCATTTAATTCAAACAATAAACGCTCGATACGGTGGCCATTATCGCCATCTAAATTTCCTGTTGGTTCATCGGCAAATAAAATTTTTGGCTGACAAATAAAGGCGCGAGCAATAGCAACACGTTGTTGTTCGCCGCCAGAGAGTTGATTAGGGTAATGATCGTCACGGTGATCCAGCCCCACTTTCTTTAGTAAAGCGAGGGCTTGTTGCTCAGCGTCTTTGTGGCCAGCGAGCTGCGCTGGCAGCATCACATTCTCTAGCGCGGTTAGCGCAGGCAATAGCAAGAAGGATTGAAAGATAAAGCCAACTTTTTCAGCGCGTAAATGGGTACGCTGCTCTTCATCTAATTCGTGCAGCGGGGCATTGTCGAGCCAAATCTCACCAAAGGTTGAACTATCTAAACCAGCGAGTAGTCCTAACAATGTTGATTTACCAGAGCCTGACGCGCCAACAATAGCAATTGATTGACCTTGCTTGACATTTAAGGAGATAGACTTGAGTATCTCCAGTTGCCCGTTATTGACTTCAACTCGTTTAATAAGATTTTTTACTATGATGATATCTTTTTGTTCTGCTACTTGTTCACTCATCCGTCGTGCCTTCTGTGTACTGTCTATCTTGCTTGTTACTATGTCGTCAGCGTTTGCCACTAACGTATTACTATTAGGTGATAGTCTCAGTGCTGGTTATGGAATGCAAGCCTCAGAAGGTTGGGCCTTTAAAGCGCAGAAACAGTTACAACAGCAATTCCCCCAGTTTAAGTTATTGAATTTTAGTGCAAGTGGAGAAACAACAGGCGGCGGAAAAGCGCGTCTAGCACGTCTTTTAAGCAAGAATGAAGTGGATGTGTTATGGATTGAGCTCGGGGGAAATGATGGCTTACGTGGCTACCCAATTAATACAATTCGTAACAATTTATCCCAGATGATCACCTTAGCTAAGGAGCAAGGCATTAAGGTGATTTTAACTGAAATTCATATCCCGCCAAGCATGGGCAAGCGCTATACCTCGATGTTCACCGGCTTATATGCAAAATTGGCCGAAAAGCATCAAGTAGAGCTGATGCCATTTTTTATTGAAGAGATAGCCCTCGACCCTAAACTGATGTTACCTGATGGTATTCATCCCAACAAAAAAGCACAGCCGATCATTGCCAGTCAGATCACTGAATATTTTACTGAATATTTACAACGCGCTGGCAGCTAGCCAGCGATTACTTAACATTGATAAGGGAGTTCAATGAGTCAACAATTAACCTCAAATAACCTACTTAAGCTCGCAGCTGGTTTAAGTGCGCTGGCGGCACTGTTACATTTAGGCTGTATTTATTTTGGCGCGAGCTGGTATCGACTTTTCGGTGCTGGAGAGCAAATGGCACTGATGGCAGAGCAGGGTAGCATTCAGCCAGCGATTATCACCAGTTTTATTGCCGTAGTGTTATTTATTTGGGCGCTTTATGCGATGTCTGGCGCGGGCGTAATTAAACGCTTGCCCTTGTTACGTCTAGGGTTATCTTTGATTACGTTGATTTATTTAGCTCGTGGCGTTGCAGGGTTCTTTTTTATTAATAATCCGATAGGGCGCAGTCCAGAGTTTTGGATATGGAGCTCGGTGATCTGTTTAAGCGTTGGTCTTGTTCACCTGATTGGTTTAAAAAAGCAGTGGCGGGTGATTTAATCATTAGGTTGTTGAATAAAAAAGCCCCTTCATTTGTTTAATGAAGGGGCTTTTTAGTATGCTCAATTCAATAAGAGGGATTAACGATAGAGCGGGTATTTCTCACATAACTGCTGCACTTTAGCCTGTACTTGCTGCTCGACCGCTGAATTATCATCTGGGTTCGCTACTAGGCCATCAAGGACATCGCCAATCCAATGACCGATAGCGACAAAGTCTTGATCGCTAAAGCCACGACTGGTGCCAGCGGGTGTGCCTAGGCGAATACCAGAAGTCACCATTGGTTTTTCTGGATCAAACGGAATACCGTTTTTGTTACAGGTGATCCCGGCGCGCTCTAAACTCTCTTCAGCGGCATTACCTTTAAGTCCTTTTGGACGAAGATCAACCAGCATTAAATGCGTATCTGTGCCGCCAGTGACAATATCGCAACCGCGTTCAATTAAGGTGCTTGCTAGGGCGCGAGCATTGGTGATCACCTGACCAATGTAGGCGTGAAATTCTGGCTCTAACACTTCACCCAAAGCAACGGCTTTCGCGGCAATTACATGCATTAGTGGACCACCTTGTAACCCCGGAAAAACCGCGGAATTGATTTTCTTCGCGATATCACTGTGGTTAGTCAAGATCATGCCGCCGCGAGGACCGCGCAATGTTTTGTGCGTTGTCGTTGTCACTATATCCGCATGTGGGAACGGGCTTGGGTGGTGACCACTGGCGACTAAGCCGGCGATATGGGCCATATCAACCATTAACAGAGCGCCGACTTCATCGGCAATCGCTCTAAAACGTGCGAAGTCAATTTGGCGTGGAATGGCCGAGCCGCCAGCAATAATTAGTTTCGGCTGGTGGGCTTTAGCTTGTTCGAGTACTTGGTCGTAGTCGATTTGCATGGTGTCTTTACACACACCATATTGCACGGCATTAAACCACTTGCCTGATTGCGCTGGTTTTGCGCCATGGGTTAAATGACCCCCTGCATCAAGCGACATACCTAAGATGGTGTCACCCGGTTGTAATAGCGCGAGTGTCACTGCACCATTGGCTTGCGCACCAGAGTGTGGCTGAACGTTAACAAACTCACAGTTAAAGATTTGTTTCGCACGATCAATGGCTAGCTGTTCGACAAGGTCGACATGTTCACAGCCACCGTAGTAACGACGACCCGGATAGCCTTCGGCGTATTTATTGGTTAACGCACTACCTTGCGCTTCGATAACCGCCTTAGAGACAATGTTTTCTGAAGCGATTAATTCGATTTGTTGTTCTTGGCGTTTGGTTTCTAATTCAATCGCCATTTGGACCGCACCGTCAACAGCGGCTAAACCTGAGGCAAAAAAATGCTCTAATTCATAAGAACTGTAATTACTTTTCATCGTTTGTTCTCTTTTTAATGACTGAAGTGTTTTACTGGTTTTTCTCAACTATAGTACAAAAGTTTCCTATTGGAAACTTTTTCTCTTATTTGTGTGTTGTGGGTCTAATAGGTAACTTTTACCGTGGGTGTTTATGAATGGTGCTTTTTATGCAACAATTACCCTATTGGATAGTGTGAGTGCAGGTGAGCGAATAATGACAACAGATGTATACCCTTCAATGGTTGTAGCCGATAGTGATCAGCAAGAGCGTATTGTT
The DNA here is from genome assembly GCF_030689115.1 of Psychrobium sp. 1_MG-2023. Classification (NCBI taxonomy): domain Bacteria; kingdom Pseudomonadati; phylum Pseudomonadota; class Gammaproteobacteria; order Alteromonadales; family Shewanellaceae; genus Psychrobium; species Psychrobium sp. 1_MG-2023. The sequence continues at coordinate 15,988 of NZ_JAUYVJ010000042.1, forward strand.
GAGCCGATGCAATTAGGGAAACAAGTCAAAGCGATCCGCAAGAAAAATAAACTAACGCTTGAAGAAGCGGGTAAGCTCACTGGCTTAGCGCGTTCAACCTTATCTAAAATTGAAAATGAACAGATCTCACCAACCTTCGCCGTGATGCAAAAACTGGCGGCAGGTTTAAATATCGATATCCCACAGCTATTCACCAAACCTGACGTTGCCCAAGCTACTGGCCGCCGTGATGTCACCAAACTAGGCGAGGGCAAGCCCCACCTAACCTCGACTTACGAGCATGAGCTATTATCAACCCAGCTAAGTAACAAGAAAATGATGCCGTATCGCAGCCGTATTCACGCGCGTTCATTTGATGATTACGGCGACTGGGTACGCCACGAAGGGGAAGAGTTCTTACTTGTTCTTGAAGGGCAAGTTGAGATTTACACTGAGTTTTACGAGCCAACTAAACTCGATGTTGGCGATAGTGTTTATTATGATGCGACCATGGGACACGTGGTCATTTCAACCAGCCAAGACGACGCATTGATTTTATGGGTTACGGCGCGCTAACCCTTGCCTTCATCCTAGAAGTATCCCATACCTCGTCGTCCTGGCAGTGTTTTAGCCGGGACCTCTACAGCCTGTTACTCCCTTGGTCATCCTGACATGCTTTTAGTCAGGATCTCAAACAGCCTGTCTAACTTTCAAATTGGTCACGAATCAAAGCCCCAACGGCATGTTAACCGCAAGACGCTCAAGCCCATCCATGGGGCGCTCGAAAACCACATCCCTGCGGTTTAACGCTTGCTAATAACATACCGCTAGGGCTTTTCATTGAGGCTTACTGGCTTGAATATGAATATTTTAGTGCCAGCCCCAGAATCCCCGGAAGAGTTTAATTATATATAATAGATAGAATTGATTGAAAACTTTAATATTAGTGAATGTTAAATAAGAAAGGGTTACACTAAGGCATATTATAAAATGCAAGTGTTAAAAGGATTTACCATGGCTTTGGAGAATGATTATTACGGCTTACTGGGGCTAATACCTAGGCTTGATGGTGCTGTGTTACAACGAGCGTATGACCTAGCTAAACAAGTATGTGAAGCTGACACAATGAAGTCTTTCCCGAGAGCCGAGAGCCTAGATGAAGCATATGCTATTTTGAGTCAGAAAGAACCAAAAAAAGAATATGATAATAAGTTAGCGGCTAACCTTCAGGCGGTATGTAAATATAAAATTACTAGTGAAATAGATATTGAATACCTTGATAAACTCTCTGCCAGTCTAGATGATGAGTGGCTTGTAGCAACTAAATATAAGCCAGTATTATTATCACTAGAACAATCATTGGCAAAGTTTTCTCCGAGATTAGCATATACCTTTCGAGTTCAAACTCTAGTTAATCAATCATTCGAATCACCGGAACAAGTTGCTAAGGAGTTAAATAAACTTTTTCTCTGCTCATATTTTGGAACTAACACTACAGTTATTAAGTTTGCGAAGCAACTACTATTGGAAAAGCAAGAGGAAGCGTCTTTAGAGCTAAATAAAGTAATAATGGTAATGGGAGATAAATTACAACCACAGGTAATAATTGACCAGCTTGTTAAAGACTATGGTTTATCAATACCTGAGCAAATTAATAGTCCCGGGAGCGTAGAAGTGAAGCAGAGTGGGCGAAATAGTGTATCATTTAGCTCTCTAGACTCCTTGGTTTTTTATCTTTTTTTATCACTGATTGCCTTGATTTTTGGCCTATCTCTTTTGTTTACTCCACATCATGATGGGGTATTGCGTGATGTATTATTAACGCTAGTATCATTAATAGCCGGGGGAACCTTCGTTGCGCTAACTATTAAAATTAGGTCTGTTAATCGTGATTTAAAGAAACAACTAAAAACCAACGCAGATTCTAAGGCTAAAAGTGAACAAAACGAAGGTTGGTATAAAAGTTATATCGCGAGTTACTCAGATCATTATGTAGTTGGTTTTATCGCTCTTATAATGTTGATTGCAATTGTAACAAACAAGGCAGATGAAAAAACAAGGGTAACTCAGAAAAAAAACTGGTCAACCGTTGAGCAAGTTAAAGTGTGTAAAGTATATATTGGCAAGCTTTTTCATAAACAGCCAAGCATCATTACGCATTATAGAACAGATGGTAATAATGTGTATGTACGGTATGTAAGGTCACTGGATAATACAACGTGGAGCTATGTTTGTAATACCGAGGGTAACAAGATGGTTTGGGCTGGATATCTAAGTGATACGAAAAACTGGGGAAGGTGGCGTTTCGAAGATGAAATTACATTGAGTTACAATAACGAGCAACGGCTAGCTAGTTTTTTGATGGTAGATACTCAGCAGAAAGTTACTGTTCATTTATAAAAAAACATAAAATGGGACATATATGGACGCTCCCTTGCTGTCAAGGCATCAACCTGACTTTTGTGTCGCGCTAGCGGCACAAGTCACTGTTGCTTTTTATCGATTAATCGTTAATCACGACAAGAAAATAGGACAGGCACTACTTCAACACCAGAATGAATTATTGCTTGTCCCATAGTTATCTTTTAAAGGCAAAAACACAGAACGTTATGTATAAATTTGCTGGTTCAGCGGGAAAGAATATTGCTGCGACTGGAAAACTAGCTATAAAACCTAATGAGCCTTTTAAGACCGACTTTATTCTTGAAGTAAAGAAAGTCACTAAAATCTAATTACCATTGCAATAGATTGTTTAAGTGACCGAATGTTAAGTCACTTAATGCCACCCTTGAATCCATTTGTCATTATCTTTTAGCTCAGTCCAATCGATTTGATATTCATTTTTAGACAGGACGGCTTCTAATTTACATGATATGACAGAGCCATCTTCTTCAAACTCGACTTCTGATATCAAAAAATGTTTTTCCTTATTGTTAGGCTTTATTGCAGTCCATTTGCTATTGGGTAATTTGGCAGGGTTTATTTGGTTCATAATCACTCCGTACATAAAAGTGGTTGTTTATTCATTAAAGGCTACTTGTATGTACGAACTAAACAGATAAAAAGTTCAGTATAGTTAAATCAATCAGCAAATATTTAGAGCGCCGTAAAGCGGAAAATGAGGGAAAGTGGGACAGAAACTTTTTCTACACCCGAATGAATTAGTGCCTGCCCCATAGTTATCATTATTTCAGTTTAACTGCTGTGCCAAACACCATGATTTCAGATGAGCCATCCATAATAGCGCTGGTGGTAAAACGGATACCGACCACGGCATCAGCGCCTTTCTCGGTGGCACTTTGCACTAGTCGTTCTATAGCAAGATCGCGCGCTTCTGATAGCATTTCGGTGTAACCGCGAATTTCACCGCCGACAATACCCTTTAATCCTGCCATGATGTCTCGGCCAATGTGTTTTGATTGCACTACATTGCCAGTAACGACGCCAACAATGGCTGAAATTTCTTGGCCGGGAATAGTCTCTGTTGTTGAATAAATCATAGTATTTCCTTGAACGTTTGAAAGCTTCGTGTAGCTGCATCACTTGGTGATAGTGAGCTTGATATACGTTACATTTTTAATGTCGAACAGATAAAATGTTGTGACAGATTTTCTCATCGATAGTTAAGTTCGCCACTTCGTTTGATCGTGATTTAGCTTGCCAATATTGCATATCTCGCAGAGTATTTGCAAATTGTCTAAACAGAGTGCGAGCTCAGGGTATTTTGAACGTGGCTTGATATGATCAACATGAAGCACCGCGCCAGTCTCAGGTGTCGCACCGCAACAGGCGCATTTGTTTTGATATTGCTTAAATGCGCGATAACGCAGTTCTTTCCATTGCTGAGTTGAGTAAAAGTCCGCATCGTTTGCTTGCTTTTGTTCAAACGGCAGCTGAGAGTCATCGGTAAACTCTCTGGGTTCTAATGATGGAGAGTATAAGATGGCGAGCTTGAAGTGGTTACTTTTATTTTTTACTAGCCACTTCCATATAGCCCGCAGTGCACCTACCTCGGTCTTATAAGCCTTTCGACGGGTACTATTGCTTAACCGATAAGTCACATTAAACACACGATGCTTCCTTGTATTTGTATTAAGCACTAACGCTATTTTTGAGTGACTTTAATATTGCTTTAGCGGTTTGTAAACACATTAAGCGATACTGGCTAGATACTCTTGGGCACTAAAGTGACTCTTAAACGTAAAGGCATCTGGCGTGTCACTGTTGTTACGAAGGTACTCAAGCTTCTCAACACCTTCCTCTACAGTAGGAATATGGCCAACAGGAATCCACCATAATACATAGCTATCATCGGCAATTGGCTCGAACCATTCTTTTTTACGACGCATAAAGTCACGATGATGGGTGCGAAACATGAAGTTCTTTAGCGCATCCGCACAGCTCCACACTGACATGTTAATGATAATGCTAGGATCTGAGAACGCCTGAACATTGGTTGCGTCGCCACTGTCATCTTGTAAGCGCCAAATAAACCCTTCACTGGACTCAGCGATTTTATTGACAGGGTCTAGATTATCGACGAAGTCTTTAATCTCGGGCGCATCTAGCGCATATTTGGCTTTGGCGATGTTGAGCTGGGCGAGGTGCATAGAGATCCTTATTTAGTTAAAGAGTTTAATTGCTACACTTGGGTTTATCTTTAATTTCAGTTCGGTATCATAATGAAATTATTACAATATAAATATTCAACTAATGAATGTGTTAGTAGACGTTAAATTAATCTTACTGCGATGATTTTAGTTGAAGTGCCTAGAATCGTACTGGCGGTGTGACAATGGACTCATAGCTCATGCTCACTTTAGGAACTCGGGCGTGTGATTGCTTCCGGGCATGAGTAAGACTTAGCATCTTGCCTCACAAGTTTTGTCATTTCGATGTTAAATAAGCCAGCGAACTCCAGTGCTCTATTGGCTAAATTCATTTGCCCTTTACAGCTAATAACATCACCACCAGCATTAATGTAATGCCATTTTGAAAATAGAATCACACACTTGGTTGGTTTAAATTCAAAGTTTGGCCGACTAGGGCCCATTCCATCCATCACACCGTAAAAATATATATCATCTTTAGCATATTCTGAACGGGCAAGAGCCTGTGCTTTTGATGGATCCAATTGATTAACTTCACTTGTAAAATCACACTGTTCATTTAGTGATAATTCATTGGCAAGGTACTGCCTTAATTGCTGCTTTTGTGCTTGCCGTACAAGCGCATCATGTCCTTGTGCAACCACTTTTAAAGGCACGAATAGTGGGAATAGCAATGCGGTTAGAGTAATAACTTGCAGTAATGAGTTCATGTATAACTATGCTAGTTTGTGAAGTACAGAAGTAAAACCACTATAATGACAGTGATCAGAAATAAACAACGAAAATTCTTTGCTAAGGCAGCATTACTCTCTAAGGATTGCTGCTGATATTTGTTCTTAACGTATACTGCCTCTTCATCGGTTAAGCCTGCGCAATGCGGGCACTGATACACTGTTGAACTGTATTGCAGCTTGCATCTGTGGCATCTAGTGGATTGAAAACTATAAATTGGCATAGTGCTAATTTTTAAAGGGGTACTTTTCTGTTATAAAACTTGTCATTATTAACCAATAAGCTTTATCTGTTCTAGAGCATTAATTTCAACGTGTGTTTGATAATAATATTTTTCAGTTGCACGTCCGTTAGAAATAAATAGAATTTTAATGCGCTTGGCTTGACCGGTTACTTCAATCTTTTTATTAATAAAAAAAGAGTCCGGAGCTTCACCATATTGTTGGACGAACTCTGGGACTAACTGAGGTGCAATTGAAACACTGATTGACCGCCTATCACGATAATCAAGTTCTGTATTTAGATACACCTTACCTCTTACCACCCCCGATGCTTTGATCTTGAATTTAAATACACCCTTTATGCCTTGAGGTGCATGCTCTTCAGCTAATGCTATAATGTTCATGGTTTCCGTGATATTAAAGCTGCTAGGTGTTGAACTACAGGCTGTTAAGAATAGGCTTGATAGCAGGATTAAATATTTCAATGTGTGACTTCCTTATATGGGATTGAGACTTTAATTGTGCTTTTTGTTGAGTATGATAGCTAATTTTGCAGATAATGTGGCGATTACGATACCTAAAATAGATATAACAATAACGCTAGCTAGAGGCTGGAAAAGCAAAAGTAATAGTGAAATGGCAGCAAGCATTGCTAAAGAGTTTTCTTGTTCATGTCCTTGACTGTTTTTGGCTGAAATGAAACAGGGGATTGCTAATAGTAATAGCGTTGATAGTAAATCAACAATGACAACACTCGTTTGCTCCATAATTAACAGCTGATCTTCATAGGAGTATGCGCCTTGCGCACCGAAGAGGTCCGTAGCAATGTAACCTTTAAATAAAGACAATAATATCGACCTTAAAACACTTAAAGCCAATAATGCTGCAAACCCTAAAACAATTCCCTTTGCATTTATTTTCATAACGAATTAATTGAAAGCACCAATCGTGTGATTTAAGTCAGTAATATTAACAATTTAGACTGCTGATTCATATGGTTACTTAACCTTTATATTATCACGCCTGTTCTCAAAACAACCCCATCTGAATATCGGTGATCTGATTAAAAGTTAAATCAATGAACGGTAAGATACCATCAGCGACAGGTTCGAGTTGCTTATCGATGTAATGTTGATAATCGATTGGGCTGGTGGTGTAGTCGACTGGTTCGGGGCCATTGACGGTAATAACGTAACTAATCACCCCTTTGTTTTGATATTGCAGCGGTCTGCCTAGCTCGGCATTTTTTTCATCGGCAATGCGTGCGGCTTTGACCTGCGGCGGCACGTTTTTAACATAGTGAGCGAGGTTACGACGAAGGCGCTTGCTATAAATTAGCTTATCATCGAGCTCGCCTTGTTTAACTTTTTCTACGGTAGATAACACTAGTTCGCGTGGGTCTTGTTGGTCGAACACCAATCGATAAAGTTCATGCTGAAAATCTCGTGCCAGTTCAGTCCAGTCGGTTCGCACATTTTCTAATCCTTTAAAGATTAGCTCGGTTTTGTCTCCTTTTTGCAGCAGTCCGGCATAACGCTTTTTACTGCCCATGTCTGACCCACGAATTGTTGGCATTAAAAATCGTTGATAGAGGGTTTCAAACTCTAGTTCAAGTTGGCATTCTAGTTGATGCTCTTGGCGCAATAGTTCAACCCAACGCTGGTTTATATCTTGTGCTAACTCACGACCAATTTGATTGGCCTGTTCATTGGTGACGCCATCCCCCACAAGAACAAAGACTGAATCGGTATCGCCATAGATGACCTGATACTTCTCTTCAATCCACTGCGCTGTTTGTTGAATAATCTGATGACCGCGCATGGTAATTGAGCTTGCTAACCGCGTGTCGTAAAAACGACAGCCGCCAGAGCCTAACACGCCATAAAACGAGTTCATGATAATTTTAATTGCTTGGGATCGTGCACTGTCTTGATCCTTTTTTGCTTGATCGCGCTGTTGCCACAAATCGGTGATGATTTGTGGTAAAAAGTGCTGCTGCCGAGAGAACTTCGCTTTTTTAAAACCCTCAATGGCTTGTTCTGGGTGTTTTAAGCCTTCGATTAAGCCCATAGGATCGATTTTAAAAGTACGAATAATTGATGGATACAGGCTTTTAAAATCTAGCACTAATACGTTTTCATAAAGGCCCGGTTTGGAGTCCATGACATAGCCACCGGGGCTGGCAAGCCCACCGTCGGGTGGCAAGTTGGGCGCCACATAGCCTGCGCGGTGCAGCTTAGGTAAATAGAGGTTAGTAAAGGCAGCGACTGAGCCACCGACACGATCGAGTAATAGCCCAGTGAGTTTGCTGCGAAAGATTAAGTAATCAAGCAATTTGATGTGATTAAATATCTCGTTAACTAAGCGGCAATCTTCTAAGTTATAGGCCGCAAGCGCTGGCTTATCATGTCGAAAATTATGATTAATTTCCGCCATACGATTATGCACGTTTTCGCTTATTTTCCCGCGATTAAGTAGTGCGTTGGCGACAAAGTCGAGGCTAAAACTGGCAAAGTGATAGGTCGCGGATTTGAGGGCATCGATGCCGTCGACCACGACACGACCGGGAATACTAATATAGCCATTGTTATCAACATTCGACTCGCGCCAATGCACAAAACTATCACCACGACCAAGGCGCAGTTTTTTTCCGTGATATTGGGCGCGTTTGACTAGCAAGCGAAAATCAAAGTTAATTACGTTCCAACCGACGATGATGTCAGGGTCGGTGGCAGCAATCTCGCGCTCCAGCTGTTCTAACAACTGCGCTTCATCATCAACCCAATGCACATAATCATGTTCACATTCAACGGCGGGCCCAATCATAATAACTTTTTGGTAATCGTGATGGTTTAAATCAAGCCCAATTGAGTAAAGTTCACCGCGCTCTGAACACTCAATATCCAGTGATAAGGTGGTTAAGGTTGGGGTGTATTGTGAAGGCCTGATTTTTACCTGTTGGTAATTATCGTAGCCAAGGCGCGCTTGGTGCTGACCGCTAAATTCGATACCGCCGCAAATAAACCGCTCCATTAAGAAGCGCTGATCTAGCCTAAAATCATTTTCATATTGTTTGACCAAGCTTTGCTTTAATTGATATGCGGCGCTGCGGCTGTGGCTGATGCTATTAAAGTAAAGGGCAGTAACAGGTTGTTGTTCAAAGGTGGTTAAGGCTAATGGCTTGGCACGAAACTGAATTTGGTTGGAATGTAGCACCTTACTCGCTTGTTCAATGTCTTGCTGAGCAATGAAAAACACCGGTTGTTGCCCTTCAATAATCAGTTGTGCTGGCCCTTGTGGTGTTGCTAGCCACAGTTCTATTTGCGCTTTGCCTGCAATATCAACTGATTGTTGGGTAAGTAAAAAGCCGTGTTGTGAGGTGTTCATGAACAAAAAGAGCATTCGTGGTTAGTAAAGTGATAAAGACAATATACCATGGACAGCAGCAGTTCTTGAATTTAAGATAATTTATCTTCTTACGCTGATGAGTATTATGTATGTTGAACCTTCCTGACGAGTCAATTAGTCATCGTTTTGATGATGACAACCCTTTAGTTTGGCCGATTTTAAGTTTACTTAATAGTCAAGATGAACCATGGAAAGTACATCATCTAGTCACTGCATTACGTGAGCAAGCAATTTTGCCGGAGTTTGTAGGTGAACCTAATCAAGTACTGTTTAAGGCAAATTTCTTGGTGATGAATGCTTTATTTCAGTTGCAACAATTCGTGTTGCCTACACAGCGCCTTAGCGTGTCGTCATTACACATTGCTTTATCTGACGTTAAGGGGGATGAGCTGGCATTAGTGGGTGATGATAAAAACGCGCTGGCAGATTATTACCTTGATTGGCGTCACTTTGATGCTGAAGAAGATGAAATTACCGAGTTATTAACCAGCTTTTGGTTACGGTATCAGCAAGCGTTTGTGACAACAACGACAGGGTTAGCGCGCGATAAAGCCTTGGCTGTCTTTGAGTTAGATGCTGACACCGCCCCTCGGTTGATTTGCAAGCGTTGGCGAGAATTAGCGCTACGATGGCACCCAGACCGTGAGGGTGGTGATAGCGCTCAGTTTCGTCTAGTGTGCCAAGCGTGGCAGGTGTTAAAGCCTTAACCTGTACCTATTTAAGAATGCTGGTGCCAGCGCTTACCGTAACTTAAGTTTAGTAACACTAACCCCGGGGCCAGTAATAGCATTTGCACACTTAATAACACACTATCGCTAATATCGATTCGCTGCATTAAGCCCACTAATAATCCTGCCCCTGTCATTTGAAATAGCCCAAGTAGTGCCGCGGCAACTCCGGCTCTGTCGCCAAAAGGGGCGAGTGCTTTACCTGCGCTTGAGCCTAATACCAGCGCAAAGCCAACGGATGAGAAAAAGATCGGTAACATAAACGCCCAAGGCTGATTGAAGCCACTGAGCAATAACATGGCAAAACCGCCTAACACAAGGACGATTAAGCCTGTATTGAGCGCAAAGAAACTACCGAATTTATCCATGTAGCGTGGTGCGAGTAAACTGGCGGCAATATTTAGCACGGCATTAATACTAAACCAAAATGTGAATTGCTCCATGCTTAGCCCTAGCTGTGTAATTAAATAGACTGGCGCTGAGGTGACATAAGCTAAAATTACCGCCATGGCGAGCAGACATAAGGTAGCGTGGAATATGAAAGTGGGTTCGCGTAATACGCTAATGTATTGTTCACGATTGATAAGTTTTGCGTGGCTTACGGTATTGCTGGGTTTAGTTTCTTCAAAAAAACGTACAATAAAAAACAGCACGACCAAAGCAAATAGCGCCATAAAGCTAAAGTTGCTGCGCCAGCCAAATTGAATGGTGAGCCATGCACCAAGTAGCGGAGCCAGAGCAGGAATAAAACAAATTGCGCCATTGAGATAACTTATCATGCGGCCGCTGCGTTCTGGGCCAAAGCTATCTCTGACGGTGGCAAAGGCAGCAACTGATGTTGCACATGCGCCAATCCCTTGAATTAAGCGCGCGGCAAGTAGTAGTTCTATTTGTGCTGCCCACCATGCCAGTAGTGAACTTAAACCATAAATGATGATGCCTGCAATGGCGATGGGGCGGCGACCAAAACGATCCGCCAATGGTCCTGCGAGTAATTGACCGAGTCCCATTGCAATCATAAACCAAGTAATGGTGTCTTGGGCTTTGGCGTTGCTAATGGCAAACTCTTCGCTGATTAATGGCAATGCTGGAAGATAAATATCAATAGCCAATGGACTAAAGAGCACGAGTGTTATCATCAATGCTATTAAGGTCTTTGATACATTCATTTCTACACGGCGCTGCTGTTATCAGGAAAAGGGGCGCAAGTTTAGATCTTTTTTTGGTTGAGATAAACCGTTGGTTTTTGTTTTACTAAGCAAGTTAACATAAAAGTTTGCAGGCTGTTGTTGAGGTTGGAGGTTCTGAATAAACCACTTTCAGAATGACGTTGGTGGAGGTTCTGAATAAACCACTTTCAGGATGACGTTGGTGGAGGTCCTGAATAAAAGCGCTTCAGGACGACGATTATTTGTCTTCCCGGCATGCTTTTAGCCGGGATCTCGGTTTGTTGTTGGTTTTGGTGGAAGCTAGAAGCGAGCTCCTGAATAACCTACTTTCAGGATGACGATGGTGGAGGTTCTGAATAAACCACTTTCAGGATGACGTTGGTGGAGGTCCTGAATAAAAGCGCTTCAGGA
>NZ_JAUYVJ010000043.1:0-26657 GCF_030689115.1 Psychrobium sp. 1_MG-2023
GAGCATCTTTATAGGGGTAAAACTTACGAAAGTAAGAAAAGTAAAGCTTTTATAAGGCTTACAGGTTTGGTAGACTTACCAAAGTTTGTTAGTTACTTACTAAAGCAGAAAAGATTGATAGAATATTTTCTATTTTTCTCCATTTGTTTGATTAATCCTAAGTTGATATATCAAATCTAAGTGGGTCTATAGCATAACTGGTTAATGCACCCGACTCATAATCGGTAGAGTCTCAGTTCAAGTCTGAGTAGACCCACCATTTCCCTTTTATAAAACCTTAATCGACTTTTTAAGTATCTCCTCTTCTTTATAGGTTTTTTTAGTTTCTTTAAGGGCTTCCCAATTTCCACAATTGGCGGCCTACTGTAAGTGTTCGGTTTATTTAGATGGAACGTTCTTTAAACTATTTGAACTAATTTCAAAATTATACTTTACGTTATACTATAAAGTATTTATTCAATAGTAATTGTGGATAATTTTGTTTATACATATTTACTAATAACGTCTCATTTTTTAACTTGTTGAACGCTTAAATAGTTTACACCAAATCAAACATACCGCTTGAAGAGCGCTGTGAAACCTCACACTAATTTACTCCCCTAACGTAAGACACTTACGCCAAAACAATAAAAGATTAACAAAAGAATTTGCAACCCCTAATTAAAAAAGTAAATTTAAGCAGTGTTAGTGAGTCACACCCCTGTATAAATAGGAAGAAATAAGAGCTGTCGCTTTCAGTTTAAAAGTAAAAAAATCCGCGGTGGTAAAACTCTATTGTGCAATTTGTTAAAAACTGATGAAGAACTCATGCCTGAATCAGGCTAGGTTTCATTAGATATGCTTTAGCAGTTACGTTTATGTAGCTCAATTGCTGGGTAAATTTCTGATGACCTTTTGTGGTGTATGGTAGAGAGTTTTTTTAGAGATGTATTGTAAATAGCTAGTTGGTTTGGAATAAACCGTATGCTTTATCATTTGGTAAGTAATGAAGAGGTTAATGAAGGGTGGTTGGGCCGTACAGTTACGGGTCAGTTTAATCAGGAGGCCGCTGACGGCCAAAAGCTGACGCTGGTAACGAATGATAAAACTCGCGTTTACCTACCAAAACCGCGATAAAATAAGTGTTACTATGACCGCACAGTAACATTCAACATTTGAACCAAAGCATAAAAAATACAAGTCTAACTATCTGACTAGTAATATATTATTTGTTAAATCGGCGAGTGTGATTACTATGGCGGCATAGTATCTGTTATACCCTACGATAAAAAAATGACTTGGTAAAAGGAGCAACTATGTCTAATAACAGTCCGTATAATTTATTTAAAATAGAGTTACCAGTTGAACGTAGAGACCAATTTGATGCAACGATAGGTCTCGAAAGTTACCTCATCACTCGTTATCCCAAAAGCCTTTGGTACTCAGAAGATAAGAATGCAATACTTTTAGACATTCCGGGTAGCGTCGAAGATTTCTATGAAACAGTACAAAGTTTAACTAAATTACCGTCAGGTGGATTTAAAACAACACTTTTAGAGATTGACGAATCACATTTGGATTTAGAGGAAATCGACTGGTTCAACGAAAGATACGAAGTCAGAAAAGAGCTGGTAAGTTCGTTGTTCCCTGTACTCATTGAGCAGCTAAAAAAGCCACGTATGCACATGATTTTACTTAGCAGGTAGCACAGGTAATAACAAACAAGAATAGGTGTCGCGCAGCCGACACCTTATTCGGGTGTTGGACAAGCCCGAAGCCCTTCCTTTTATAGTAAATAGTGCCAGCGGTGGTCAAGCCAAGCCATTAAACGCAAGGCGAGTTTGGTTAATGTATAAAGTGTATTCACTTTATATCAAGTGGTTAGCTAATTTGAGCCTATAAATAATTTTGTGTAGCTGCCTTTCAACCAGTACTTATAATAGTCAGTTTGTCTTTCAGAAAAGAATTCATTAAAACCTTAGTTGTTCTAGACTATATATTTAGTCTAGAGCAAGATAAGTTTTGATATTTTATTTAAAATAAAGCGCCAGCTAAACCTGCATCGATCTTTCTTCTTGTCCCCTTACCTACTAACAAATAGAAAGTGTTTGCCGTTTCGAAAATGCAGTTCTCATGGAAGGTTTGCAGTAGCGAAGTACGTACCCAATCCCCCTCGTTAAATCGACCTAATTGGTCGTCAATTACATAATCTGCTTTAATTACACACTGGGATTGCCCTGTCTTACCAAATAATTCCTTCTGGTCGCCTTCGATGTCTAAATCCCACCATTGCCAATGCTTAACTGTGCATATATATTTATCTGAGTTTATAGAGTTACAAATACCAATATAATGATCTACTTGCTCAACTTCGCAACCAGCTTTGAATTCATTACCAGTGGCGTTAACTTCATGAATAAGCCTAGCTAGACTTTTACTTTCAAATGTCATAATTAAAAACTCTCTCTATCATATTGATTTAGTTTGTCCATTGATCTTTTAGAGATCAGCAGTTGATCAAAGCCATCAATTTCAAAAGTTTTATGGTTAAAACGGCCGACAATTCTCATAAGTTTGTCGGCTGCTAGTGTAAGTACATCCTCTGTTGTGTTATTTGTAACCCTCCGGATTGTACTAGTATCGTGGCTTACATTTACTGATTTGATAATCGGTTTACCGAAAGAAGCTACTATAGGGCTATCGCTAATAATATTATTCTCACTCATTTCTGTAGTAACTTCGGCCGTAAAGCCTTCGCCCATTTGAGCGAACTTTACTTTGGGTAAACTATCAGGGATGTCTTGAGCCACACGATAAGCATATTCAACAAGGTTTGGCTCAGCAGGCATAAATAGAAATGCTCGCTGACTTGCCCCTTGAGTAACGCGCAATATACGTCCTAATACTTGGCGGAAATACATCTCTGTTTTCACGTTTGAAAGATAACAACACACCTGAAGGCGCGGAATGTTAGTACCTTCTGATATCATTCCAACACTGATGATCCACTTATCTTGGTTATATCTAAAAGATCTAATAAGATCATTTCCGTTGCCTTCATCACTCGTGACAACAACAGCACTTTCTCCAATAGTCTGCTTCAAAATCAGCTGTATTTTCCAAGCATGAGCAATAGATGAGGCAACGATTAACCCTCCCGCTTCCTTATTAATGCTGCGAAGCTTATTTAGCTTATGACCTGAGTGGGTTAATAGTTTCTCTATCACGCTTGTGTTAGTCACAATTTCAGAATAAGGAACAATTGATTGTGATAGCAGGTCTATAAAGCTTGTGAAGTGACTCGTATCATCACCCTCAATAACTGTAATCTGATCATTATCTAGTGCGACTACTTGCGGTATGCGACATACATTATCGCTAATCGCTTGTTTTAACCCATATACATAATCACATTGTATTTGCCCTGACTCATTACAGTATTCAGCAAGTGCTATAGGTAGCGCATCAGAGCGCCACGGCGTGCCAGTTAATGCGATTGTGTAAGCCGCTTTTTCTTTAATCGTTGTTATGAGCGGCTTACCCCAAGCGTTAGCATCTTTTATATTTGAACCTGCACAGTGATGGATCTCATCGAAGATCACAAACACTCGATATTTTTCAAATAAGCGCCATACCTTGTTATCAAGTGTGTTCAATGCCTGGTAGGTAAATGAATTGCCCAATGCGCCAATAGTGCCGTCAAAATGCGCTTCAAATTGTTCACTTAATGCTTCATTAAAATCGTGCGCTACGATTGAAGAAGGTGAAAAGCAAAGTACAAGATCAATATCACCTTGGTCATACAGTAATTTAGCTAATACTGAGGCCATCACTGTTTTGCCAGCACCAGGCGTAGCAAGGGCTAAAAAGTGCTTATGTAATTTGTATTTAGAAATTGCAGAATGAATGCACTCTGACTGCCAATTTCTTAGTTTCATTTATTAGTTCTCTTTTGTTGATTTAATGAGTTCGTTTAAGACTGAAATCTTTCCTTTTAGAATATGATTGTTTTCTTGCACTGCCATGTAACGTTGCTTTAATGCGGCATATCTTTCAGGGTAAATATCTTTAAGTGCAATATATTCATTAACAGCACCTAAACCCTCAAGAAGCTCAGAATTATACTGATTCAAGCGGTTAGCTAACGTTTTAAAATAGTTTGACTCATCGGCATCGCTTAAATTTATAACCTCTTTAGATCTAGTTAAATCTTTTAGATAATCATGATTAAATTGTTCAGTTTTTATATAACGAGTAACCCCTTTCTTAACTGATGTTCTCTTTTTTAACCAACCTCTTTTAACTAATTTTAAAAGCTCTTCATATACAAAACGCCGCACGGAAGCAGGATCTAACCCCTCATCCCTTTCAATTGAAAGATAAGCAGTTCTAATCTCAACAGCCGAGAAATAATCTATGTTTTTTAAAACTATTATCTGATTAAAAGTTGAGCTATCCATTAACTAATCCAATTCAAGCACTTAAAATTAGAGTATACACCACAAAATGAGGAGTATACGCAACACGGCGTGGAGTATACTCTATACATTTACAGTTAACAACGTGGGAACATATATCCTTTTACCTGAAGGAAACCACAAGTGAGTGACGAAAATTTTGATAATGATTTAGCTATTCAATTTGGAAGAAATTTAAAAGCAGCCAGAGCTAAAATAGGCATGAAACAAGAGGAGCTTTGCGGTAAAGCTAACCTCGATAGAAGTTACTTAAGTAAAATAGAAAGCGGTTCTTATAAAATCACACTTGCTAAAGTCTATGCGTTAGCCGCAGCACTTGAATGCCCACTTTCAGAAATACTTCCAGAAGTTAATGGCGTAAAAATAAAATAACTTTTCTGCAATGACTAAAATTCACATCTAAATGTTGTCCTCATACTTTGAGTTTTGATATACCACTAAAATGAGCCGTGAATCATCAAGTGGTGATTACTTAAACAATCACTAAAGCCCTCAGTAATTGATGGTAAAGTTAATAAATCAATAAGTTAAAGCTGTATCCATAAAGTTTTCAATCCTTGCTAAACACAGAGTTACTTTGCACCATTAAAAAGATGCAAAGTAAACATTGACTAAATAATCATCCCTTGCTACCTTGATTGCATCATTTATATGGTGCAGTTAAGAATGAATAAAACTTTATCTGAAATTGCGATTGTGAAAGCAGGCCACCCTTTTAGGGGAAAGATACCTGAAGACACGGAAGGAAACGCTTATGCGGTGCAGATCAGGGATATTGATAACGACGGGATCATACAGTGGCATCAACTCATTCGCACAAATATTACAGGGCGTAAAACACCTGACTGGTTACAAAAAGGCGATGTGCTGTTTGCGGCTCGTGGTGGGCGTAACCTAGCAGGTTGTGTTGGCGAGATTGATAAACCAACGGTTTGCGCACCACATTATTTTTTGATTCAAGTAACTGATAAGTCAGTATTACCTGAATTTGTAGCCTGGCAGCTAAACCAAGATAGTGCCCAGCGGTACTTTGCAAACTCCGCAGAAGGTAGCGCTCAAACAAGTATTAGACGAGCTGTATTAGAAGCAACACCTCTTGTTATTCCAACTCTCGAAAAGCAGCACGCTATCGTTGGGTTTGATAACAAAGTTAAACAAGAAAAACGCATGCTAAGTGCTCTAATTGAGAACAGAGCAAAACAGATGCAAGGCATCGCTAAAGAATTATTAGACTCTGAAAATCAGAGCTAGACAGAATTTAAATTAAGGACTTAAAAGATGACGACGACACAAATAAACCAAGACGAAATTAATAAGGCGGTATGGGCTGCCTGCGATACCTTTAGAGGCACGGTAGACCCTTCTATTTATAAAGATTTCATCTTAACCATGTTGTTCTTAAAGTATATATCTGATGTATACCAAGATGAATACGACAAGCTTGTAGAGCAATATGGAGACAACCCTGAACTAATTCACGCAATGATGGCAAAGCAACGCTTTGTATTACCAACAGATGCCAGTTTTTGGGATCTATACGAGAAACGTCATGAAGCAGGTAACGGGCAGCGTATCGACCAAGCACTACATGCCATTGAAGAAGCGAACGGCACTAAGTTAAAAAATGTGTTCCAAGATATTAGTTTTAACACTGATAAACTAGGCCAAGAAAAACAAAAGAACGACATTCTACGTCACTTGCTAGAAGACTTTGGTAAAGACATTCTTAACTTACGTCCTAGTCGTGTTGGCTCAGTTGATATTATTGGTAACGCCTACGAATACCTAATCAAGCACTTTGCCGCTGGCAGTGGTAAGTCAGCAGGTGAATTCTATACACCACCTGAAGTATCAGACCTACTAGCAGCAATTTTACAGCCTAAAGAAGGTGATGAAATCTGTGACCCAGCGTGTGGTTCAGGATCACTCTTAATGAAGTGTGGCGCTATGGTACGTAAGAACTCTGGTTCTAAAAAGTACGCACTATACGGGCAAGAAGCCATTGGCTCTACCTGGGCACTCGCTAAAATGAACATGTTCCTTCATGGTGAAGATAACCACCGTATTGAATGGGGCGACACCATTCGCCACCCTATGCTTTTAGACAAAGAAGGTACTGGCTTACTTCACTTCGATATTGTTACTGCAAACCCTCCTTTCTCACTGGATAAATGGGGTTTTGAAGGTGCGTCTAATGACGAGTTTGGTCGTTTCCGCCGTGGTGTGCCACCTAAAACCAAAGGTGACTATGCGTTTATCAGCCACATGATTGAAACGCTCAAGCCAGAAACGGGTCGCATGGGCGTGGTAGTGCCACATGGTGTGTTATTTAGAGCATCGAGCGAAGGCAAAATCCGTCAACAACTTATTGAAGAAAACCTACTCGATGCGGTAATTGGCCTACCAGAAAAGTTGTTCTTTGGCACGGGTATTCCAGCCGCTATCTTGATATTTAAAAAGCACAAAACAGACAAAAACGTATTGTTTATTGACGCTAGTCGTGAATTCAAGTCTCGCAAAAACCAAAACCAGCTAACAGAAGATAATATCCAAAAGATTATCGATACCTACAAAGCGCGTGAAACAGTTGATAAATACGCTTATTTAGCAAGTCTTGATGAAATTAAAGAGAACGACCTCAACCTAAATATTCCTCGCTATGTCGATACATTTGAAGAGGAAGCTGAAATTGATTTATTAGCTGTGCGTAAAGAACGTGTTCAACTTCAGGATGAGCTACAAACACTTGAAGCTGAAATGGAAGGTTACTTAAAGGAGTTGGGTTATGGTGCCTAGTGGTTGGGAAAGAAAGCCAATCAAAGAGTTGTGCGAGTCAATTATTGATTGTGTAAATAAAACAGCTAAGCATGTTGATTATGTCACTCCTTTTAAGATGATACGAACGACTAATGTGAGAAACGGACGCGTAGATATCGAAAACGTTAGATATGTAGAAGAGGATATTTACAAACAATGGATTCGCCGTGGAGCACCAAAAGATGGAGATATTATCTTTACTCGTGAAGCTCCTGTTGGAGAAGCTGGAATCTTAGAAAATTCAGAGGGGGTTTTTCTTGGTCAAAGAACAATGATGTATCGTTCTCATCCTGAAAGAGCTGATAATCGTTTTTTGTTCTATTCATTGACTAGTGCGTATTGTCAAAAACAAATTGATGACTTCAGTAATGGCGGAACAGTAGCTCATATGAGAGTGCCTGATTGTGGTGAGTTAATGATTAATACTCCCCCAATATTAGAACAGCGCAAAATAGCTAAAATCCTATCAACTTGGGATAAAGCGATTAACACCACTGAGTGCCTAATCGACAACAGCAAACAGCAGAAAAAAGCCCTTATGCAACAATTGCTAACTGGTCAAAAGCGCCTGCTCGATGATTCAGGTAAACCGTTTGAGGGTGAGTGGGAAGATTTGTATCTACATGACGTAGCAAAGATAATTGTTAGTCCTGTAGATAAAAAGACTGTTGAAGGTGAGATACCCGTTGAGTTATGCAACTACACGGATGTTTATTACAACACTAGAATTACTAAGTCACTGGATTTCATGAAAGCCACTGCTAAGCAGACAGAGATTGATAAGTTCACTTTACAAGTTAACGATGTCATCGTAACGAAAGACTCTGAAACTCCCGGAGATATAGCTGTTCCAGCTCTAGTCAGTGAAGACTTAAATGGTGTTGTCTGTGGCTACCATCTAGCAATAATCCGTCCACAAGAAGACAAGGTAGAAGGAACATTTCTAAATTACTTATTTTCAATGCCTAAAACAAGATATTACTTTTTTACCTTAGCTACAGGAGCAACCCGCTTTGGATTATCTGTGGGAGGTATTAATAAAGCTCACTTCACGTTACCGCCTTTGATCGAGCAACAAAAAATAGCTGCTGTCTTAACAAGTGCCGATAAAGAAATAGAGTTTCTAGAACAACAACTTGCTGACTTCAAACAAGAGAAAAAAGCGTTAATGCAGCAGGTGTTAACTGGCAAGAGCAGAGTAAAAGTTGAAGAAGATGAGGTTGCATTATGACCAATAGAAAAGCCACTAATGGTAGACACGGCAAGATTTTTCCCAACCAAACAGTTAAGAAGTAAGGATACAAATGACAATATCAGAAATGTTCAAAGATTTTCTTAGCAACCTACAAGTTGATAATGCCTCAACCATCAGCTTAAGGTATGGAGAAATTACCAGTTCGTTAAATAAAAAGTTTAGAGATACTGAATCTAAAACGGCTAATACGCTGCAAGTTGGCTCATATGGTCGGTGGACAGGTATTAAGGGCATTTCTGATTTGGACATGCTTTATATCATGCCAAGTACAAAGTGGGATGATTATAAAAACGACCAGTCAAAACTTTTGAAAGACACCAAAGACGCTATCAAAGCCCGATACCCAAACACTGAGGTAAAGGTTGACCGATTAGTTGTTCAAGTTATCTATACTAACTTTATGGTCGAGGTTCAGCCTGTTTTTGAAAAAGACGACGGAAGCTTCAAGTACCCCGACACATATAATGGCGGAAGTTGGAAGATCACTAAGCCTCGCGAAGAAATCGATGCTATGAAGGATTTTGTCGCTCAAAAAAATAAAAATTTGCGCAAGCTTTGTAAGATGGCGAGAGCGTGGAAAAACAAACATGGTGTCGGCATGGGCGGCTTATTAATAGACACCCTTGCTCACAACTTCCTCAACTCGACTACTGATTACGATGATAAAAGTTATACCTATTATGATTGGATGTGCCGAGATTTCTTCAAATATTTAGCAGATGAGCCTGAAAAGGATTACTACCTCGCACTAGGCAGCCGTCAACAAGTAAAAGTCAAAGAAGAATTCCAGAGCGCAGCCCAAGATGCTTATGAGTTATGCCTTGATGCGATAAAAGCTGGTGAACAAGACTCTGCTAATAAAAAGTGGAAAAAAGTTTTTGGTAGGAACTTTCCAGCATCTCAAACAGTACAAAAAAGTAAGTCTCTCAGAGCCTTCAAAAATACTGAGGAGTTCATTGAAGACTTATACCCAATCGATATTCGATACTCTCTTAAAATTGAATGCGAAGTATCACAAAACGGCTTTAGATCAAATTTTCTTACCCAAATGCTCGCAAGTCGCATTCCTTTGTTAGCCAATAAAAGGTTAGATTTTATGGTTGACCAGATTAATGTTCCTGGCGAATACATCATTAAATGGAAAATATTAAACCGAGGCGCTGAAGCGGAGCGAAGAGATTGTGTCCGAGGGCAAATATTTAGAGATGATGGATTCAGAAAAAGAAGAGAAACGACCACATTTAAAGGTGAACATATAGTTGAATGCTTCGCCATTCAAAATGGAGTGGTTGTAGCCAAAGATAGACTTAATGTACCTATTCAGTGAGGAAACTATGGAAAAGAATGATTTATTAAAACACATTGCTGAAACTGGATACAACGTGGGCTATACAGCGAAACTTCATTTTGCCAGCTATGAAATGATTGAAAAAATACCAGGCATAATCAGTGTTATTTCAATGACGTTTGGTATTTATGCATTAGCTTATGATGGGCTATCGACAAAGTTTATCTCTAGCACGTTATTAGCCTTGGGTATCATTGGTCTCTATGTCAGCCTTCGAAATGCTGACAAAAATGACTATCAAGAAAAAGGCGTGACGCTAACAAACTTATTTAATGACCTAAAACATTTGGTAAACGAAGTGAAAGGTTCAACTGGTGAACTTACAGAGTTCTCGAATAGATTAAGATCGATTGAGAGCGACTATAACAACAACTGTGCGTCGCAACATATCATGTTTGCTACCTGGTTTGCTCACTACAAATTCTTTTGGGAACAACAAACAAGTTGGATTGAGGAATATCGAAAGTTTGGATTTATCAGAGATAAAGTTCCACTTACACTGTGGCTTGTTTTAGCTACTGCTGTATTTTATGCGGCATTCAATTATGCAGAGTTACTTGGTTATATCTGCGAACTTAGCCAAAACCAAAGCAAGGGGGCTAATGAATGACAGCCCTTATAGCTAATTTTAAAGAAGAGTTTAGCTCAAAAATTCCAGCACTCACCCTACTAAGTAAACTTGGTTACTCGTTCACCCCACCTACTGGTTGTGAGGAAGTAAGGGGTAACCCAGTTGCAGGAAAATCAACAAGCCAAGCGATGTTGGTGTCTGTTATGCGCGATTTTTTAAGAAAACAAACGTTCCCGTTTGCAGGTGAAGACCATAAGCTATCAGATGCTGCCATTGATAAAATCATGCATGACCTAAGCCCTGCAATGAATGAAGGCTTAAAAGGCGCAAATGAAAAGCTCTACAACGCCATGATGTATGGTGTTGGAGTAACTGAATTTATTGATGGTAAAAAAGCATCGCCAACTATTCAGCTTATTGATTGGCAAACACCTTCAAATAACTTTTTCCATTTTACTGAAGAAATGGTGGTGCAAAACAGTGAAGGCACGGGAAACCGTATTCCTGATATCGTGTGCTTTGTTAATGGCTTGCCTTGGGTAGTGATTGAGGCGAAACGGCCTGATTCTTCAACTGAAGGAAAATCAACGTTAAGCGAAGCGGTTTCACAACAGATCCGTAACCAAGGCCAAAAAGAAATACCACACCTTTTTGCCTACAGCCAATTATTGCTCGCAGTGAATGGACATGATGGTTTGTACGCCACCTGCGGCACCCCTGAAAAGTTTTGGGCTAAATGGAAGGAAGAAGAAATCATTGAAGCCGAATTTATTCGGTTAAAAAATGCAGGCTTAAGCACCGAACAGCTAGATGCTATTTTCAATCACCGTCCAGCCGCTGCTAAAGACGAATATTTATCTCTATTGGCAGGAGGCGACCTCGCTGTAACAGATCAAGACAGACTAATTATTAGTTTATTGAGGCCAGACCGTCTTCTTGAGATGGCCCGTTTATACACTTTGTTCGATCAAAAAGCTGGCAAGATTGTAGCGCGTTATCAACAGGTATTTGGTATTAAAGCATTGATAGAACGCATTACCAGCTTTGATGAAACAGGCGAACGCCCAGATGCACGCAACGGTGGTGTAATTTGGCATACAACAGGAAGCGGCAAGTCTTTTACTATGGTGTTCTTATCAAAAGCACTGATCTGGTTGCGAGAACTTTCACAATGCCGCGTGATTATTGTCACTGACCGAGTTGATCTTGAAGATCAGTTAAGCCGCACTTTTGCCTCCGGTGGTGTACTCACCGAGCGCGATAAAAAAGATGCAATGGCAACATCAGGCAAACGCTTAGCAGAACAAATTGGTAAAGGTAATGAGCGAGTCATCTTCTCAATCATTAATAAGTTTGGTTCAGCGATTAAATATGACGAATGCTATAACAATAGCCCGAATATTTTGGTTTTGGTTGATGAAGGCCACCGAAGCCAAAACGGTGAAAACAACATTCGAATGTTGCAAACTTTACCTAAGGCAGCGTTTATTGCTTTCACTGGTACGCCGTTATTAAAAGACGATAAAACTGAAAACAAATTCGGCTCGATTATCCACTCGTATACTATGCAGCAAGCGGTTGAAGATAAGACGGTAACGCCTCTCCTTTATGAAGAACGTATTGCAGATCTTAACGTGAATGACAAAGCCATTGATGCCTGGTTTGATCGCATTACCGAAAAGCTCACGGAAAAACAAAGAACTGATTTAAAGAAGAAATTTTCTCAGAAAGGTCAAATCTATCAAACAGAAGGCCGAATTGAGCTAATTGCACATGATATTTCTGATCATTTCCAAAACTTTAAGCAGCAAGGTTTAAAAGGCCAGCTAGCATGTGATTCTAAAGCCTCTGCAATTCGCTATAAGGAGCTTTTAGATAAAATAGGTAAAGTTACATCCGTTGTTGCAATGTCTCCTCCTGATACGCGTGAGGGACACGAGGCTGTTGATCAAGAAAGTAAAGATATTGTTCAAAACTGGTGGAAGAACAATGTTGCCGAAACTTATGGGCAAGACGAAAAAGAATATACCAAGGCAATAATCAAAGATTATGGTCGAGATGATGGCCCCGACATCATGATTGTTGTAGATAAGCTTCTTACTGGGTTTGATGAGCCTAAGAATACCGTGCTGTATATCGACAAACCGTTAAAAGAGCACAACTTGATACAGGCTATTGCTCGTGTAAACCGCTTACACAGTAAGAAGCAATTCGGCTACTTAATTGATTATCGAGGAATCTTAAAAGAGCTTGATATGACGATTGAGAAGTATCAAGAACTTGCTGAGCGTAATCAAAATGGCTTTGATATTGATGATCTTAAAGGTTTGTATAACCGAATGGATACCGAATATAAAAAGCTACCTGGTTTGTACAACGATCTGTGGGCTATTTTTTATGGTGTTGCTAATAAAAAAGATCATGCCGTATTACGTCAAGCACTTGCCCCCAAAATTGAGGATATTCAAGGTCAACTTTTAGATAAAAACCTTAAAAAGCGTGACGAGTTTTATGCTGCGTTAACAGCCTTTTCTAATTGTATGAAAGTAGCTTTGCAATCGGCGACTTTCTTCGATGATAAAAGCTTTGATAACAAACGCGACCACTACAAAGAAACACTGAAAATGTTTGTTAACTTGCGTAAGCAGGTACGTGAAGACGCTAATGAAACCGTAGACTATGACGAATATGCTGAAGACGTGCGTCAGTTGTTAGATAAGCATATTGCAGGCATTGAAGTAAAAGAGCCTGACGGTGCATACCTAGTAGGAAATTTAGGCAAAGATGTTAAGCCTGAAGATCTAACTGACGATGAAGCTCGAAACCAAACGGATAAGATCACAGGTCGAATCACTAAAATGATCGAACAAGATTTGGCTGATGATCCGTATGCACAAGAGTATTTCTCAAATTTGCTCAAAAAAGCGATAGATGAAACCAAGGCCATGTTTGATGCGCCCGTGAAGCAATACATGCTATTTGCCGACTTTGAGCAAGATGTTAAAGAGCGCAAAGTTGAAGGTATGTCGAGCGCATTTGTTGATGCTGACGGCAAGCTAAACAAACATTCGCAGGCTTATTTCGGGTTGTTTAAACAATTATTCGAAAAAGACGCTCACACTGGCAGTGATATTAATGAAGATAAACTTGTGAAATATGCCTTCGACATTGACGAAGTAGTTAAGACCGCAGTAGCAGAGTTTTCAATTAACCCAAGTGAAATTGAAAACGCTATTAGCGTAAAACTACTACCTATGCTATTTGCTGATTTTGGTATTGATAATGCACAAAAGCTAATTGAAGAAGTGCTGAACATCACGCGATTAGGGCTTTCTCGTCAATGATACTGAAGCTTCTGTTTTAAATGAGTGAAATTAAAAAAACAACACAAGAGCAAGGCGTGTTCATGTACGGTGATGAGGTTATTAACTATGACATCATCCGCCGTACCTTTGAAAAAAATGATGCCAAGCCAAAGGCACGAAAAGTCACCATTAAAGTGCACCCTGACCAACGTGTCGTTGCAACTGTACCGCATGACGCGACAGATGATTCAATTCGAGAGGCTATGCTAAAGCGTGCTCGATGGATCTGGGAAAGCATTTGTGAGTTTTCAGCTCAACATGAGTATGTAATGCCACGGAAATACGTTAGCGGCGAAACCCAGTTTTATCTTGGTAGACGCTATGTTTTAAAGGTGATTATTGACGCTGAACAAGTACCAAATGTGAAGCTTCACCGAGGCAAACTAACTGTTACTTTCAAAAAGGATTATGATGATCGGGCGGTTAAGATTAAGGCACTTTTAGACCGTTGGTATGCACGAAAAGCAGAAGCTATTTTTCATGAAAGACTACAAGCTATGCTGCCTAAAGCATCATGGGTAACAGGCTTACCGCGCTTTCGAATAATGGCGATGACTAAACAATGGGGAAGCTGCTCAACTAAGGGTAACTTGATGCTCAACCCTCACCTTGTAAAAGCCCCAAAAGAATGCATTGATTACGTGATTTTGCACGAGCTTTGCCACATCGCTGAACATAATCACAGCGACAAGTTCTGGCGCTTGCTAACGCAAGTGATGCCTAATTGGAAAGAAGTTAAGGCAAAGTTAGATGACATGGCGGAGTTGTATTTGAATGAGTAAAAATGGTAGGTGTTTGCCCCTAATTAACTAAATAAGATCCAAAAGAATTAAATCTAGTATAAAAGTAAGTCTTATGTTTATTTCAACACAGCTTGTATGGTAATACAGTTGCTTAAAGTAATTAGCTAAGGAAAGTTTATGTTATTTTAGCAGTTAGAAAAAGCAGCGAAAGAAATACACAATAAAGAGAAGACTCTCACTGTTGATATGTTGCTGGCGTTTTATGAGTTGACACGACATATTAGAAATGAGCGGTACCCAGAGAAAGAGTGCAGCGAGAAAGTAGTAGAGACATTGAACTCAGCTTTACTTATCGGCCATAAAATTAAATGGCATCAAAAATAAGTGAAACGAATAAATACTATTTAGACTCTTTAAATGACAAGATTGTTGGAACTATTTATTACGAAAAAACTAGACATCGATTTTACTTTGAAAAAGTGAAAGTGATAATTGGGCCAACTCAGAAGAAACTATTATAGAAAAGATGCTTTTAAAGTTCCGTATCGCTCAACTTGTAAAATCTAAGTACCTGACTATAAAAAGCTTCAATTGAAGGAAGCTTTAGGCTATACAGAGGAGGTAAATAAGAGTATCGATGAGTTAACTTCTCATTTAGACAATAGTTCAAAACCATATGAGATAGCTAAAGAAAAGCTAGAGCTTCTCAATTGCGCTCTCTTCTTAGAAAAAATATTAAAGAAGCTTATCTAATTGACTCAAGTACTTTTGAGCAAGAATATTCCCCTCAATTAATAGGGGGTTGATAACGTTTATTATATAGTAAACACAGCGAGAAGTTCTATCTAAGAATAACAAGGAGCTCACGTTGGTAACGTATTAGCCTGTGAATAACCTGCGCAACCACCACCTCAGTAAGGAACTGAAATGTAATACAAAAATATATGTGTGAGTGCGTCACACATTATAAAATGGGTAACTGTCAGATCAAGTCTGAGCTAGAAAAAACGATAGTCTGTTACCAGTAAATAACTAAGTCCAAACTCAGACTTAACAGCACTCATACCGTGGAGTATGCAGCTAGATTACAAGTCAGACTAGGCGTAACTGGTTAGTTGCGCGTTTACGTTTATTTGAGCATTCGGGTTGATGAAGACAGTTACTCATAGAATAATTGGGTTGTTTGAATATCCCATGTTTAATATGTTTAGCTTGTATTACTTTTTTGTCGCGACTTTAAATATACTTCTGATAATTTTTTGTTTTTGAGTCGCACAATTCTATCAGCACTACGAATTGTTTCTGGCCTATGGGCTATAATGATGCGAGTAATATTGAGTTGTCTAATTGCATTGTTAACTGCGGTCTCAAGCTTAACGTCAAGATGGCTTGTAGCTTCATCTAGAAACAAAATTTTCGGTTGTTTATAGAGCGCTCTTGCCAGTAGCAAGCGTTGTTTTTGACCACCAGATAAACTAGTCCCCATGTCACCAACTAAGCTATGATAGGCCATGGGCATAAGCATGATATCGTCATGAATTGCTGCCAGTTTTGCCGACGCCTCAACAAGTTGATGATCAACTTGCGGATCAAAAAAGCTAATATTATCGGTTAATGAGCCTGATAATAATTGATCGTCTTGCATAACTGCTGCTACTTGGCTTCTATAGTTTCGTAAACCGCCGTGAGCGATGGAAATACCATGGTCTAAAATATCTCCTGAATTAGGTTTAAATAAACCTAACATTATTTTTAATAGTGTGGTTTTTCCCTCGCCAGAAGGGCCAATAATAGCGATTGATTGGCCTTGAGGGAATGAGAAATTAAGATTTTCAAATAAAAAAGGTTGCCCATCATCATAACGAAAAGAGATATCTTTAAGGGTTAACGGCCCAATTAACGGTGACTCTGCATTGTCATTTTTTAAGCCTGACTCTGGTTCGGTCATTGCTATATCAGCAACACGGCTCAGATGAAGACCTAACATTTTATAACTAACGGCTGCATCTATTAAAGCAGAAGCTTTACTAGTAAATTGACCTTTGTAAGCAATGAACGCTAACAGCATGCCAATACTTATCTCACCATTGATGACAGAAGTTGCGCCAATATAAATAACAACAATATTCTCAACGGCAAATAATAAGCTATAGATGACTTCAATGACTAAACTAAGCTTTGCTGTTCTTATACCTGTATTCACAGCCTCGGCATAATGATTGTGCCAAAGCGTTTGTCGCTGAATTTCCTTGCCAAATATTTTTATACCTTGAATAGCCCGTATCGTTTCCATGAAATTGGAATCTTCTTTGGCATTAGCAATAATACTTTCTTCACTGAGTCGGCGAAAAGGAGCAAATGTGATTATCCTAATAGTGGCGTAAATAGCCACAACACCTATAACAAACCACGCAAGAAAGGGTAAATATATAAACATTAATGCTAATGTGGTGATTACCATAATGCCGTCTAAAACAGCACCTATTAATTCAGTGGTTAATAGAGATTGAATATTACTGAGTGAGCCAAAGCGGGATACTATGTCACCAAGATGTCTACTTTCAAAAAACTTTAACGGTAAACTAAGTAAATGGCGAAAGAGGCTGCTCGTCATTTGTACTGATAACTGGTTCCCTAAATGAATTAATACTAACGATCTTAATGTACTCGTAGCTTGACTAATTATTGCCAATAATAGGAACCCACCAGAGATAACGAGTAATAAATCTAAATCTTGGCTAATAATAATGTCATCCATCACCACCTGCATAAAGAAAGGACTTGCTAACGCAAATAGCTGTAGTAAAAAAGATAAGAAAAAAACCTGTATTAATACTTTTTTCAAACCACTCACTTTCTTCCAGAAAGTTGTTAATGGCATGGTGGACTGTTCTATTTTTTTAGTGAAGCCTTCACTTGGTATGAGCTCCAATGCGATACCAGTAAAATATTTCGACGCTTCTGTTATTGAAATTTTACGTTCACCTCGAGAAGGGTCTAAAATCCAAATATGACCTTTAGTAACTTTTTTTAACACCACGAAATGGTTTAACTCCCAATGCAAAATAGCAGGTGTTTGTAATTGGTTTAATTCATCGAGTTCAAGGCGTAATGGACGACAGCTGAAGCCAATTTGGTCTGAAATATTAATAATTTGTTCTAAAGTTGCCCCTTTTAGAGAAAGGCTAAAGCGACGACGTAAAGTGATTAAATCTGTTTTGTAACCGTGAAATCCAGCCACCATACCTAGACATGCCAAACCACATTCAGCTGACTCAGTTTGCAACAACAGAGTTAATCGATTGGTATTTGAAAACTTAATCAATGATAAAATATTAGTCATTACCACGTTCCTTTGACTGCATAAATAGGCATCATTAACCAATCGAATAACGACATAGTATCAAGCACAATATCAGCTTCTAATTGCATACCTGGTTGCAGTGAATGGTTTTCACCAAACGCTTCAATAGTATGGTTCGCTAAAGCGACTTTTACTTTGTAAACGGCTTCATTTAGAGGGACTGATACGTTAAGCTCGTTTGGGGAAAAGATTGTTTTACTAATGTTGATAACTTGGCCACTAAATATTCCGTAGCGCTGGTAAGGGAATGCTTGATAACGAAGGCGTACTTGTTGCCCCTTTTGGATAAAGCCAGAAGCTCTGCTTGGAATGTATAGTTCAGCTTCTAATAAGGAGTTTTCAGGTATCAGTGTCATTAATAATTGTCTGGCAGTAACTTGCTCTCCCTGATTCACTAGGATGCTTGATATATTTCCTTTGATTGGAGATTTTATTAATTCAGCCCCTTGAGAGCGCATTTGTAATAGCTGTGAACGTTGCGTTGTTATTTGATTGTTCAGTGAGGCTAGTTTTTTTTCTAATAAAAATGGAAGCGTCTTTGCTTCGTGCTTCATTTGTGCGACATTACTTTTTTGCTGCATTAGCTGACGTTTAATTTCTTCGTGGCTTTGCTTTTGTAATAAAAACTCTTGATAACTATTGTTTTTTTCAGAGTTGGTGAGATGTCCATTTTGAGCTAATTTAGTTGCGCGGTTAAATTGTTGTTGTTTTAACACGACCAACTCACGGCTGACAGTTAACTGACTACTCAGTTGCCAAATTTTATTGTTTTCTTCACCAATGGCTTCTTTTTGCCTTAATTGACGCTCTTTAGATAATTGTTGTTCGCTATTGAGTTGCTCCGTTAATGACTTAATTTGTGTGTTCAATAATGCAATTTGTTGTTCGGTTAACCCTTGACCCGTTGCTAATTGCGTTTGGCTGGTTAGCGTTAATAAGTGCTGACCTAAATTCACACTTTCTTCTGAGCTAACAGGTAATGTATGGATATTTGCTGCTCTAGGTGCTGTGATACGGATGAGTCCTTTGTCGGGTACTAACACACCAATAACCGTTTCTTTACGAGAGTAGTTGCTGAAATAGAGCATTGAAAGGATTGCAAAAGTAACGAATACTAAAAAAACAGTAAACAAGCTATAAGAAATTGGGATTTTAAGATAGGCCTTACCGAATAAATTATCTGCTTTATTGGTAAGAACTTCGGAACGAAATAGTGTCATTGTTTAATTTTTAGAAAAGGATTTAGTTTTACGTTTTCCTAATCCTAGTCTCATGTTTTTAAAATCAAACATTATAGATTCAAAGCTATCAAAAAACTCTAATCCAAGTAATCCATGATAATTCCCTCTCATAGCAATTTCACTATCATGTACTATTTCAAACTCTGTGTGATATATATCGTTTGAAAAAGATAATTGATAATGGGTTGATTGTATGGATAAATCAGAGATGCTATTAGCGCCTTTAATTGTTTGAAGCGACACTTCAACGTCATTGAGTGCTTTCAATTGATTGTAACTTAAGTGGCGGCGATTGATGAGGTTCGAAGAAGAGCCGGTGTCAATAAGTAATTTGGATGGCTCTCCATTTAATTGGACTTCCAAAATTAACGCTAATTTTGGTGATAATTGCATTGGTTGCCATGTCTTAATTGAAGAGCATTTTTCTACATTTAATGAGAGTCCATGAGTGTCGATGCAAAAGTTGCTAAACTTCATTAAAAAATTAAGTCCCAATATTGGGTATTCTTTAGGAGAAGAGTTAATAAATGTAGCAAGGAGGTTGTAATCTGTTAAACCGAAAAAATTAACGTTTTTCACAAAGCCTTTTTGAGCATAAGTTGATTTTTTGTGTACATCACTGACAATACTATTAGTTATAATTACCTGATTATCTAAAAACAGTGAACTAGGAAATATATTTGCATTAGAGCCCGTATCTATATTAATTCCATGTAATTGGTTGTCTATTTCTATTCTTGCAAGCAAAGCCTGAGTAAATTCATATTTTCCTGTTTTTTCATCTAAAACCCTCACCCAACCTGCTAAAGAGTGACCTGTAATATTTTGAGAAAAGGGTACACCTATTAGGTTAGCATCTACTTTTTTTACCACTTGTTTTAGAAATGTTTTTTTTATTTGTAGTGGTGCTGTAGTTGTAACTGTTTTTTTTATCTTCTTAAAAGTTTGAATAGCTTGTGGTGTTCCTTCAACGACACTCGTAGCACTAAGTAACATGAAAAATAAATCGTAATAATCTTGATTAGTAATCCCTTTATGATCAAAGCAATACACTAAGGAGTTTAAAAATTCATGCTGCTTATTTTCTTGATACAATATTTTACTTATCTCACATGGTGTGTTTGTTTTTTTATTTATAGTTGAGTTCGTAGAGCAGGCGACTAGTATTGCAGATAATAATAAGAACAGTTTATTTTTCATTTAGTGATATAGGCTCTAGCCATACTCCGGATAATAAAAAATTATCAATTGAAGATTTAAAAAATCTAAAACAATTTTGAGTGCTACTATCGAAGTTAATGTTATTTACGAGTTTGGGAAGCTCAAACATTAATCACTTTTGATAGCAACACCCACATTATTAGCTAATAATTACTTACATTTAAAACCTGCTTTACCACCAGAACTGGTTGATCTTGCACCACCGCCTTTAACCCTTGTTCCTCCAAGCCCAACTTCACCCTCTCCTTCAGCATTTACAGCATTGGCTTTACTGCCCTCCCAGCTGACTTCCTTTACTTTCCCTTCGCCGCAGACTTTCACTGCTTTGTCTGCTACTTCATTAAAGGTTGGCGCATTTCCATTTGAGCTTGATCTACTGTCTAGCATTTTCGGTAGTAATTCACTCCCTTCAAATAGACCAACAAATACGCCACCTGAAACATGTTGAATTTCGTTTGATTTTAATTCTCTCATAATTATTTCCTTTAATTTATAAAATATATACGGTACTTCTAGTACCACAGCATATTAATAACAAATTCAATTCTTACTTGATACTTGAAATAAATCTATAAGCTAGTAACTATTAAATTTAGACTAACTTAGATTCAAATCATAAGTAGATAAGTTGGATTTTAAAAAGATCGAGGCAGGAGGAAACTTACACAATCCTTGTATAATTCCGCTTAGTTAGCAGAAAATATCCATATAAATTAATCTTGTATATCAATACGTCAAGAAATATAACAGAAAATATGAGGATGTAAAAGGATAAATGGGTGGATATCGGATCGGTAATATTATTACCGATCCCCAACGCTCCAGTATCAATATGCGAATGACCTTTTCCCATTGATTCAGTGTGTAGCGTATCGCTTTGCCTATATAGTTATCTTTGGTGAGAAGTTCGTTTTATCAAGTTGGTAAAGTTTGCTAATGAAGCTAATAGCTATTCACTAAATATAAGGCCAAAGTTCTCTGCTGGTACAACACACTCCTATTCTACCTTCTTAGCTCATTTAGCATACCTGGTTGTAGTGATCTTCGTCTTGCAGTTACTTAAATCAATCATGAACTGCTTCATGCGCTCTCCTTACCCGTCAATAGCTTCTATTAAAGCATCACGAAAGTCATCGGCTGATAGTACTGTATTTCTAGATATTGCTCTCTTTGAAAACAATCTTCCGCTCTCGTCAAAGCCTAACTCCGACGAACCTTTAATAAACTCACCAATCAATTCCTGGTTATATTCCAATAAAGTAGGGCGAGAGTTATTGTTAGTTAACGCGTGTTTATGAGAGTTTACAATTACAGGTAACTCATTGACTTGCCTGATGAGGTCATTCTGTCTTCGCAATGATTTCAGCTCAGCGTACATTAAAGAGATCTTATATCTCAGAACAGGATTTTCTATTGCTAACAAATCTTTATCATCTATAGCAACCCCTGCATTAGACTCGGTAGTTGCTTTAACCTTTATTGCTAATTTGTTTGAAGCAAATGATTGCCATGCTAGATATAGCAATTTGTAAGGGTTGTCTTTCTTTCCAGACTTTGGATTGTATAAAGATTGCTCGCTAATTGACAATCCAGCTTCGGTTAAATGCGTAACTAAGCGAGGAACCGTTATATCTACCTTCCTACTAACAAGCTTTTTGCACACTTCGTGAATAGCATTCAATTTAGCTTTAACTGTTTTAGTACTTGATGCTGTTAACAACTCATATAATGAATTTACCTCTTCTTCTTTGTGGTACTCTCTTTCTAAACCCATAAAAAGCCTCCTATTTAGTCGTTATAGTTAATACATCACTACTATGTTCTGCCAATTCATTAAATTTGATATTAGAAACAAGCATATCTAAGCTTACAGCTTTGTTTGATTCAAGTGCAGTCAGTTCATTATCATCCAGTTTTGACACAAGATAATTTCCAAAAGCGTCAGATGCTTTTTGCTTTTCCTCATCAGTTAACGGAGCAAAAGATATTGGAGTCTTCCCTAACTGAAATAGAACTTTATCAATAAACTGATCCCGCTCTCTTTCTAGATCATCATCAGCGACATGAGGGTAAAGCCTACTTGCTTGTACTAGGCAGTTTAGTTGTTTGAACTTGGAGATATGCTCGTATGCAAGCTCATCTTCATCACCCTCTTTTTTCTCTATTAATTCCGTTCCTGTAAGAGTTCCTTTCTTGATCTTTTCAATAATAGTGTGTGTTGGGTGAAGATTGTTTAATACGCTATCTAATTCAATAGTGACTTTTTCCAGTAACCGTTCTGCGGCATTTATCTCAACTTTCAAATCGTCTGGTATAGTCGAGAAGCCACGTTGCTTAACAATTTTTGACCTTTGGTTATATAGCTCTTGAAGCTTCTTCCTATGCTTTTCTTCTTTTAAAGAAAGTTTTTTTGCATCGGCTAATAATTTGTTTCCATAAAGCATTAATGGGATTAAGAAAGCTTCGCCAGTTATCAGAAAACGACAACGAATACAGTTTCCCTCCCCCCCTTCAACAGGGCCAAACACTGCTTTTTTAGCCTTATTGCTTTTTTTCAATAACGGCCCTCCTTCATTACATAAAGTTCCAGCATTAGGACAAATACCTAAGCTTGTAACTTCCCAAAGCCCTTCGGTTACCAAACTCCAACTACCGCTAGGGAAATGTTTGTGTGTATGCATATATTTTGAAGCTTCATCATATGCAACTGAACGTAAGAACTTTTTAAACTCAGCTTGTTGGTTGTTTTCAATTTTTTTACTAGCTTCGGTGAGAGTTTCAGTAATTTCTTCACTGCTTAGTTTCAAATAATAAAAGGTCATGAACAAAGACTTGTGTCCGGCAACAAGCTTACTCAAAATCTCAATTGGAACCCCAGCTTTGTAAAACGAAGTCAAGCCTGACACTCTAAGTCCGTGTGGAGTGAACAGAGAGATATAGGCATTATTAGATACGACTTCCTTTGTAATAATATTAAAATCTTCACCTAAGCCTTTTATTCTTTTGTCTAATTCTTTCATCAACTCATTCCAAAATTCGACAATTATATGCTCTTGAGGTGGGCCATCTTGTGCGTTAGGATTATTGAGCTTGCAACGAAATAAGTAAAATCTTTCAGGAATCATTTCAAGGGCTGATTTTGTTGGTTTTTTACCGAACACCGTAGTTGGTAAAGAACCAAAGTCTTGTGGCTTATCAACTGGATGGTACACCTCCAACCAATCGAGTTGTTCCTTTACTATATTAATGACGGCAATATTATTCCAAGGGATTTCGTAGCCAGAAGTTTCAGAGAATGCGTGTTCTCGATCTTGTGTTTTATTAGTATTAATATAGAGTACCAATAAATCTCCCTTTGCCGTTTCAATCCTACGTAGAATCCCTCTATTTTGAGCTATAGCTTCATGGTTCAACCAATAATTGGCATGTGGACTTGTATTCTCAACCCAGACTTGTGATGTTACATCATACTTGTACTCATCCCCTTCCCCTGAATCCAATGATTTAGCTTGAATTTTTCGAAGTGGTAATTCAAGCAACATTAAAATCAAGTTTGTTAGCGTCGGGCACCAGACTCTCTCGTAATTTCCAGTATCTTCATTTAACCAGTCAAAATACTGTGAATCCAATGATTTAGGCCACTTGCAATCATCCTCCATCAAGATTTCTTTGCACATTATAGTAAGCTTTGTCGGCATGACCTCTTTAGTGCTTTCGGCTGGTTTAGGCTTACTCTTATCTTGTTTAACTTTATTTCTCATAACTCTGTCATATTCAGAGCTAGATAGAAGTTGTTTGGCTAAGGCGATGTCTTCACCATCTTCATTGACGGTAAGTTTCTCACGTATGATATATGAACAAAAATCATACATTATTGTTGCAACAGCTTTTATCCCATTAATTTTATTATCTTCTAAATATTGTAAGAATGAGTAGCTAGGTTGATTGCACAAATAGACTTCTGGCTCTTGACCTGCTTGCACATGCTCTAAATAATAAACAAACTTTTTAAATGCCGAACGCTGACTTTTAGTAGTAGCTAATAAAAGAGTCCCAAGATATTCTTCGAAATAGTTATCCCATTTAAGATAAGATAGTTTTCTAGCATGGCTCGCACAACTAACACCTCTTGGGACGGCTATCATCTTTAAGAAACAAGTGCCACTTTTTGAAGCTGGGTGTAATTCATTAAGAACTTTTGCAAATTGTCTTGCACTCTGCTGATATCGTGTTGGAACTTTATCTTGAAATGAGCCAGATGGAGTCTTAAGCTGCAACAAGGTTGAGGTAAGTAACTTTTCCTCAATGCGCTCAACTCTAGTTTGGCGAGTCAGCCTTAAAATGACCCACGATAAAGTGCGCAGCCCTGCTTCATGGCTTAATTTTGTATTATGACTTTTAGATAAACAGTTTATAGCATTTGCAGTATTAATAACCTTTTTGATAGGCGCTTGATTTTTTAAATGCTCGGCCAAGCTTATTTTATAAGCGTGTCTGGTATCGACATTAAATTCACTGAAGATATCGGTCAATGGGTATGCACCAGAATTCTCATTTGCGTACTCATTAACAGCATCAATTGCACGCTCTATCTCGTCGCCCTGAACGTCTAAATTTTTTGCTATGTAGGAGATATTTTTTTCATAGGCTAATTTATTATTTTCCATTTAAAATATTCCGATGCCATTAACTAATTCACTGGCATTTCTAACCTTATTTAACTCTTCACTAACTAGCTTCGCGGTTGGCTCAGTATAAGCCTCCTGAGAAGCTATACTTCTTTGTCGCAAGCAGTTTTGAATAACTTTTTCATCGATGCCTGCTTCTTTTAACAAGCGAGCGAAGCAATGACGAAAACCGTGTGGTGTTGTACCGTAACTCTTTCCATACTTTATATTTAGATTGTATTTTCTATTGAGCCTTACATATGCTCTTTTTAATGCTTCTATGTATGCGCCAATTGAGTATGGCGCACCAGGTTCGTCTTTTTGTTTAACAAACATAAACGGATGGTCTAAACCATCATTGTTCTCTTTGTAGCTTTGCAGCAGTGACTCCCTGTAATTAAGGTAAGTAAAAAACATGCTGCCTAATAATAATTCTGCACTCTGGTGTAAAAAGAAAAGCTCAGCAGAAAGAGATGAGTCAACTTTCAAATCTTTCCAGCCAGCATAATACCAATTCGGATTTTTATCATCCGAGCGTGGCAGTAATCGCCTTTCAGCAAGATACTCTCGACGACTTTTACTTTCCTCTCCTATAATTTCACAGCGAGAGTCAGAGGGGTCTCTAAGGAAACCTTTGAGCCCCCCCCTTGGTAAAGGAATAAGATCATTAAACCAAAGGTGACAAAACTCACTCTCTCTCATTCCTGTGAACAATAGCATGACCGTTATCATCTTAGCTGTCAGGTCTTCTTTACCTGTCTCCTCATCCAAAACAAAACCCTGCTGAATCAAGAGTGGGATCCACTTGGAAGGAAATGCTTTATCAAACGAATGACCACCTGACTTAGTACCAAACTTAACAACCCGCTTATTCTCTCTGTAAGCAATGTTCCTAATTAAAGTTTCTTTTTTCATTAAGTGTGAAAACATCGAGTATTGCTTTGCCTTATTCGCTTCAAACAAATATTTAACCATCGTGCTTTCATCGGTTGGAGCTGTAAAACTGATCAAAAGAGCAGAATCGTAATACCCTTCTAATTCAGCCCATGTCATAAAGTCTTGGAGAGCGGTTAAATACCTTTTGGCAACTCGGACACCGCTAGGAGGCCAATATAAGCCTAACGGATCTATATTCGATTGCTCGTGATTAGTTCCAACTGCCACAGATATAGAAAAGTCTCTTAATAGCTTAAATCGATTTTTTTTTACAATAGAGGGGTTAGCTTTCTGAGAAGCAATTGAAAAGTCATAAAACATGCCAATGGCTCTAGCAACTGTTCTTTTCCATGTAAGGCTTAAACCAAAATTGTATTCGAAGTATTCTACCAACCCTTGAAATAAAACAGGGTTTCCATCCACATTTAAATATAAGCAAGGGATCTTATTTGTAATCGCCGACTGCACTTTCTGAATCAAAACCACATGGTGCATCGGATACCCATAATTACTTTTTTTAAATTCCATTGGCACCACAATTTAGTAAGCTTTAGTAACTATTGATACACCCTTACACAACAGTTGTCAATTGTAATAAATATGACATTTCTAAACATATGGCAATTTATTTGTAAGTATTGGTAAGTGTATACAAGGGGTATATATGAGCAT
>NZ_JAUYVJ010000044.1:0-24461 GCF_030689115.1 Psychrobium sp. 1_MG-2023
TTCATGTGAATCTCCTTGCAGTTAGCATACGAGAAAATTCTACGTTTGACTTCGATTATTTTAGGGGAGGGTTACCGGGGAATAATAACGCGCTCGACTTTTGGGGCTTGTCTGAGGTACAAGAGTTGATTGATAAAGACTTATCAGAAGATACCGAAGGAGCTCGAAAACGCACCGAGCAGACTTTTGTGAAAGCAGCGCTGGAAAAAGTAACCTCTGATCCATGGACAACTTATCCCAATGGGCAACCTAAAGTCATGCTCATGCGTCATGTTGCTGTGTTGTTGGGTGAAGAGCAACATCGGGGAATTATTGCTTTTATCAGTGAACAAATGGATACCAATGCGCAACCAGAAAACTTATTGTTTGCGGAGGCTGTTCGATACACTTCTGTCACAGTGAGTTGCTTTGACATGCAAGGAAAGCGATTATTTGAGAATCCGGCTTTCACAGCATTTTATGGTAATGAAGTTGCGTCAGATGATGAAATGGGCAGTGATTTTATTTCACGCTTTTCTGTGCCGCAACAAGGGCAAGACAGGCTAAGCTTAGCGAAGGCGCAACAAGATGGCCACCAAGAACATGTGATGGTGACTAAACAAGGTGAAAAGCGCCTTAATGTAGATATACGAACAAGTCGGCATCCGCTCACTGGGGACTATGTATTTTTGGTGACGGAATATGATGTCACTAAATTGTACAATACAATCGGTGAACTTGAGCAAACAAAAGAAGAGCTTAAAAAGTTAGCGCATTATGATTCATTGACTAAATTACCTAGTACTTGGCTCGTTAAAGAAAGATTATCGTTAGCGTTATTACAGGCAAAAAGAGAGACGTCTGCTGTCGGTGTGATGTTCATGGATTTAGATGGTTTTAAAGCAGTAAATGATAGCTTGGGTCACTGTGCGGGTGATAATCTATTAGTGCAAGTTGCTCAACGCTTGGGTGATATCTTTAGGGATACCGATACTGTTGGGCGTATTGGTGGTGATGAGTTTTTAATCTGTTTACCAAACTTGTCAACGCACAAAGCTGCGGAATCGTTAGCGAAAAAAGTAATTGATGAAGTGGCAAAACCATTTCAAATAAAAGCGGGTGATAGTATGCCGCATTGGGTTAATATCAGTGCGAGTGTAGGGATTTCGTTTTATCCACAAAGCGCCATCGAGGCTGAAAGGTTGATTCAGCTGGCGGATGAAAAGATGTATCAAGCTAAAATGTTAGGTAAAAATCAGTATGCATTTTAGTTAGAACCCCTTGTCTACTTCAGCGTTACTGTATAAGGTTTTGAGTGGCCTGATAAGCGGTATTTATTGGTGGAAACAACTGTTAATGACGTTGCTGTGATGGTCACAAGCATAATGTCTCAGAACTTAAATATAAAGGTCATTTTTAAGTTGTAATCGAGTGGCAGGTTAACAAATAAGATATCAAAAGCGATGATGTGATTTTTATTGCCGAGCTTATATGGTGAACTATTTACGATGAGAGCCTCACAAAAGAAGTATGACTACTTTACTGAAACACTCGTTGGTAATAGCGTTGAAAGATGGCATGTTGTGATTTAGGTAAATGCTTTATATGCAGTTGATATAAAACACCAGAATCGATTAGCTGTTGTATTTTTATGTTTATATTATCAATGAATGAACGTGTTTGTGGCCTGTTGTTACACATGATGTGACCAAGGATAAAAGGGGGAATTCCTTTTATTTCGTAGCTTTGTTTATTTAACTCAAGGTAGTGGCCATAAAGTTCGTTTGGGTTTAAAAGTGCGTAATCAACCCGTTTTTGAAAAAACATCTCTAATAAACCTGGGGCATGATTCGTCCCGTCTCTGTTAACTAGATTCTTCTTTGGTAGCTGCCTAATAAGTCTATCTAACGCATCCCCGTAAGAAAATTGATCTGAAATAACCATCGTTCTTTGTGGGTGTTGGTGAAATAGATTGATTAAATCAACAGGCTCATTCGATAATGGCATCAGTGTGGAAGACTGATATAACCTGCGGCTGAAGAATAGGTTTAATGGTTGGCTAAAGAGGTATTTTTCTTTTCTTTGTTTGGTTTTTAACCTGCTTAAGACACAGGTTGGGGTGTCAGTATCTAGGGATTTAAGTGTCCTTTTATATGGAACTAGCTCTAATTGGATATTCGACTTGGGCAAATCGAGTACGTGGAACTGGGTTTCTGCTGATATTCCTAGCGGTTTTAACTTTATTAAGCTGTTGTAATCGTGGGTATTGTCGGTATGAATGAGTATATTCGCGTGCAAAGGTAGCGCGAGGAAATAAGTCGTTATTAAGGTTGCTAGAGGTTTTAATACACTACGACTATTCAAAAAAGCTCCGATATTTTAAATTCAATCATACTTATTAGACTTTAGCCTACATTCTATCAAGCTCGATTAATTTTCTATAGTATTTATCGACATTGCTTTATTTTACATTGAATATTATCAGAAACAGGCAGTGTTATTCGTGTGGTATTTATGGTCATAGCCCCTACGTTGGTTAGAATGAAAAGCGTTGCGACTTATTAATTAAAAAGTTCTGGTGTGTGACGCAACCTGGGCAGATTTAACTAACAGCACCGACTTAAATAAGCTAAAATGCCGCCAATTCCTTTAGCCTGAGCCCTCATCGTAATGACAATCGACACTAAATCTGCAGAGAGTTTACCGACTCATTTTTCACAACTTGGTTTAATCTCTCCACTACTTGCTCGATTAATAGAGCTGGAGTATCAGCAACCAACACCAATACAGGCTCACACTATTCCGACGATTTTAGCGGGTCGTGACTTGATTGCTGGGGCTAATACGGGCTCGGGTAAAACAGCCACATTTGCTTTGCCAATGTTACAGCAGCTGTTCGAACAGCAGTCCGCCGCTAAGCGTGGTAGAGGTAATTATGTCTCAGGATTGATTCTAGTACCGACACGAGAATTGGCAAAGCAGGTCGCCGATAGTATTAAATCTTACGCAGTGCACTTAAATGGCGCAGTAAAAACAGTGGCGGTATTTGGCGGCGTTTCTGTTAATGCTCAAATGTTAGCATTGCGTGGTGGTACCGATATTCTAGTGGCAACACCAGGCCGTCTGATCGATTTAATTTCAAGTAATGCCGTTAAATTAGATAAGGTGAAAACCCTAGTGCTTGATGAAGCTGATCGCATGTTAAGCCTAGGTTTTACCGATGAGTTGGCCGAGTTGTTAGGTTTATTGCCAAAGCAGAAGCAAACGTTATTATTTTCAGCGACATTCCCAGATGAAGTGAAGGCGCTAACACAAGAGCTGTTAAGTAACCCAGTTGAAGTACAACTGCAAAGTAGTGAAGCGAGTACGCTAGTACAACGTGTTTTTACCGTTAATAAAGGACAGAAAACCGCATTGTTAGCGCACTTGATTAAACAGCATCAATGGCAACAAGCGCTCGTGTTTGTTAATGCTAAAAACAGCTGTAAGCATTTAGCCGATAAACTGGCGAAACGCGGTATCACTGCTGAGGTGTTTCATGGTGATCAGGGCCAAGGGGCGCGAAACCGAGTGCTTGAGGCATTCAAAGCGGGCGAGATTGATATATTAATTGCAACAGATATTGCTGCTCGAGGTTTAGATATTGAAAAGCTTCCTGTGGTGATTAACTTTGATTTGCCAAGGAGCCCGTCTGATTACA
This sequence comes from Psychrobium sp. 1_MG-2023, assembly GCF_030689115.1. Taxonomy (NCBI): domain Bacteria; kingdom Pseudomonadati; phylum Pseudomonadota; class Gammaproteobacteria; order Alteromonadales; family Shewanellaceae; genus Psychrobium; species Psychrobium sp. 1_MG-2023. Next base: position 3,680 of record NZ_JAUYVJ010000044.1, read on the forward strand.
TGCACCGTATTGGCCGTAGTGGCCGTGCTGGGGAAGTCGGCTTAGCGTTATCGTTAATTGATTTTGAAGATTACCATCATTTTAAAGTCATCGAAAAGAAGAATAAAATTAGGCTTGAGCGTGAGCAAATCGCGGGTTTTGAGGTCATTGAATTGAGCGAAGAGCAATTAGCGGCACAAAAACCGATGGCTGCGCCTGAAGGCAGTGCTAAGAAAAAACGTAAAAAGAAAGATAAACAACTCACCAGTGCTGATATTTGGGCTGCAACACTTAAACGTTAGTCGCAGCACCGCGAAACTTGAAAAGCAATAACCTTCTTTTGACTTGCACAAAAGAAAGTTATTGGCGTAGTTAAAATAATTGCTTCCCCATATCTCCAAATATATACTCCTGAGCGAAAAAATAATTCATAAAATTTTAAGGATAATCATGAACTTTAAGGGAGCTAACGCTCGTCACTCTATTGTTTTCAGCGCACTTTTATTTTTGTTAACTGCCTGTGGGGGTGGCTCGTCAGATGAAGACTCTACGGGCCCTAAGGAATTTACTTATCAGCCCTTGACTACTTCGATGAAAATCGATGAAGGGGAAACGGTCACATTAACCTTAAACCTGACCGGTAAAGGGGCAGATAAAGTAAAATTCGATTGGAGCGTTGGCCGAAACATCAAATTTAGCGGGCAAGGTACCGATACTATTACATTCGTTGCTCCTGAAGTAGAGCACTCGACAAGTTTTAATGTACAGGTTGAATTAGACCGCTCAAATGGGAATGTGTTTGGTTTTATTGCTCAAAGCACCTTTGTTACGATTAAGAATGTGGAAAAATTAACTGATAATAGTTCAAGCGATTTAAACTTCACATTACCAGTTGTTACGACGCTAGATTATGATTTATTAACAGCTGGGAGTACATGGTTACAACACACGGGCCTAGAAACTTATGTTGAAAGAGCTGATGGCTCTACATTAATCGCTAATATTAATAAAGATAATTTATTGCATATTAATAGTGTTAATGTCTCGTCTCAAACGCTCTCGGTTGCAGAATGTGGTCTACCACAGGCAGTTGATTTTATGGTCGCTGAGTTTGAGCAAGACTTTGACTGTGAGAATGAGCAAAGTTCGTTAGTTTTTCGCCAAAGTGATGACGCTTTTCAATTAGTACGGATGTGTGGCAATAATGTTGCTGTCAATACAACGTTTACAAAGTTAAGTGATGAAAGAGTTGAGTCTAACGGTGAGTTAAACATTGATTTTTCTACATATGCTAATCTAGAGCAAACGACAGACGTCTGTGGTAGTTCGACAACGACAAGCGTAAGGCTATATGATACGAATGATTCATTGTTAGAAATTGCTCATGCGTCCGTTATTCGATTATTTACTCAATATGAAGGCAGCCCACTTGAGTTGTACTTCCAATTAGATACCCAGCCTACGGGCAGCTTTGCGTTTTTAGACTCGAAATTTTCTGCTGATAATGTGGCAAAAGTCTTTAGTGATGTTTTACCAGAGATTAGCAATCGTTCGCAGAGCCATTCAGGTAAAATACAGTTTGATTTCAATAATGATTTTAAGAACATTGATGCAGATTTTGATTTCTCGATTTATTCGACGACAAATCATGAAGAGTTCCTAGAAGGTAAATTTAAGTTATCTTTTGAATAACCACTAACATCAAAAAATAGTTGGCGACAATGATATTGAAGCCAACTATTCTTCCTCTTTGACTGTGATCTTTTTACCCTACTTTTAATTGTTTCGAGCCTGAATCCGCTCTTTTGTTATAAAGCTTTGAACACTTAGAGTAAGGATTTTATATTTACACCAAGCATACCATACTGTATGGTATGCTTGTTTTTAGATGTGAATGGAATAAAACGGTGAAGTTATTTAAACGCATTAAAGCACTCTCTGAGCCATACAATGATCGATTGAACAGCAAGGCACAGCAACACTTTTTTCGTGATGCGCTTGCCACTCCGCGTAATCGTAACGACTTAACTGTGAGTCAAACACAGCATGCCATATTTTCTTATTTGCCAAGCTGGGTTAATGGCTTGATGAATATCCGTAATAAGGTCGTGGCAGTGTTTGGCTTTGAGGTTGGGCGAAGTCATAAAACACCTCACTCAGACGAGTTGGGCATTGGCGATGAGGCTGGATTTTTAACGGTGATAGAAAAACACTCGGATGAAATCATCTCTATTGCTGATGATAAGCACATGACCTTTTATTTATCCGTGGCCTTTGTTGGTGATGATGTGGTGGTGTCTTCGTTGGTTAATCAAAAAACTATGATTGGCCGTATTTATGTTAATTCAATTTTACCATTTCATTATTTTATCGCACGTATGGTAATAAATAATGCAATCAAGGCAGGGCGCATATGAATACTAAAAATAGTCAAAGTTCAAAGTCTGATTGGTTAGACTTTGCGTTATCGGTGTTAGTCGAGCAAGGGCCCGATGCGCTCAAGATAGACCCCTTATGTAAGTTAAAAGGCGTGTCTAAGGGCTCGTTTTATCACCATTTTTCTAATCGAGCTGATTTTATCGATCAATTGATGGCTTATTGGTTTGAAAAAATGACGCTTGATTTTATTGCCCAAGCAAATACCCAAGCGTCTCCGTTAGAGCGTCTAGAGAAATTAGATCAAGTGATTGCGGGTAATAACATCGAAGCTGAATTGCACATTCGAGCGTGGGCATTAAAAGAGCCAACCATAGCTCAGCATCTTGCAAAGATAGATCAGCAGCGGCAGCAGTATCTTAGTCGTTGTTACATTGAGTTAGGCATGAATGATGAGCTGGCTAATGATGTAGCTATCATGGCGTACTCAAGCTTTTTAGGTTTGCAACAAATTTACCCAAAGCCTGATATTGCAACGATATTACGTGTCAGTGCGTTAGGCTCAAAAACATTTATTGAGGGGATCAAATGAAATATTCAGGGCACTTTTTAACGATTACTGGGATTATCCATACACTCATTGGCTTAGTGCTCGGCTGGCCAATTATTGTCGATATGCATAACGCAGGCTGGTTTAGCAGCACAGTTATTGATGGTCAGATGATGTTTGATCGAGAAGCGATAAGTTGGTTTTTATTTGCCGGTTTGTTTTGGGTGATCTTTGGTCTGACTTTGCAAAGTGCGATAGCTCAAGGCTTTAATCCGCCTAAATCTTTAGGTTGGGGCTTTGTGGTGATTGGAATCATTGTCGCTATTATTATGCCCGCTTCTGGGGCTTACTTGTTTATTATTCAAGGTGCCATATTAGTCTTTGGTCATCACCGCTTTAAGCAGCAAGCTACCCAGTTGGCGTGATGGTTATTAGATAATTTCAGCGGTTGAGCCCAAGGCTTATAAAGTCTACAATATCGCACTTTATTTTGACGCAAGGTCACGAACATGAACGATACTACATCGAAACCAGCACTACCAGATCGCCTGTCTGGTAACCCTAAAAGTCCACATCATGTGGCAGAAGTTTTTGAGCATAACATTGGTATTCGCGTTAACGGCAAAGAGCGTTTTGATGTTGAAGAATACTGCATCAGCGAAGGTTGGGTTAAAGTCCCTTCAGCTAAAGCGCTAGATCGCCGTGGTCAGCCGCTGTTGATGACCATTAAAGGTAGCGTTGAAGCGTTTTATATTGAAGCTGAGTAAGCGTTGAATCAGCATCAGTAAAAAGGTCATCTTGAATGACCTTTTTTATTACCTCTGTTTTATTTGAATGCTGGCGAGATACATTTCTTTACTTCGTAACTGTAGCCACTATCCTTGCCCTGAATCTTTGTGATTTCAAGAATTTCATAATCATTAAGCTCGACGATTTTAGCCCCTTCAGTGTGTTGACAACGAGAGAAGCTATCGGCTTCATAGTGATAGATAAAGTAGCTGAGTAATTGCCTAACGGCACCTTGATACAAGGCATTGTTATGGGCCATGGCTTCGCTGGTTGGCTCCAGCACTCTTTCTTCCCCTTGGGCTAATGGGGCATCAAGGGTAACACTAAAACCAGGTTGGGTCTCTTCGCTACTCCCGCTGTCACTAATCTCTTGCTGTTTTTGTTGTTGCTCGACTTTATGCGCGAGCTTGATAATATCTTGCTGGATCTCGTCACCCGCCAGGCCAAAGTTAGTAGCATAGGCAAAAAAGTTAATAGAGATAACAATTGTAAAAGCACACCGAACAAGTAAAGTCAGCATTGGAAAACGGTAGTCTTTCGCAAACAGCATGCGATGAACACCAAAAGGCTTCAATAATAGAAGTAGAAATAAATAAAGCGGCATGATGGCGTTAACAACTAAGAGGCCAATGAAGCTTGTAACAATAATCCAAGTTGGCAGTGAGATTAACACACTAAAGTTGTGGCTATAAGGTAGGCTCTCGGCACTGACACCGGTGATTTCGTTAACTAAGCCTGCCGCAGAAACTAACGCAAAATTACCAATAAAAGCATAGACAGTGACAATAACTGCTTTACCCGGCAAGCTGTTCCAAAAGCGCAAGAACAACGGCCAAAACTCCAAGGATAGACCGATAATCGCCATACTGATGCCGATAAAGTCCATGACGGGTATAAGCCACGAGGGAATTACAGCACTAAAAATGACTGAGCTTATAATTAAGAGTAACGCGCTAATATAAAAGCGCTGCGCAGTATTAAAGGTATGCCATGATTGACGTGCCTTCTCTCTATAAGGGCTAAATGCCGATAATGGTGGAAGTGTTATGACTCCCTTACTTAATAGCTTTTTCATTGAATTTAATGCTTCTAATTTAATGTTATCGTTCGGTTTTAGGTTATTATTCTGCGACAATATTCCGCTAACTTGTTGTTGATACTAGCAAAGCTCACTGGTTGAAGCCATTTCTTCTTTTAGCCAGTCCATGAACAGCTTGATCCGTGCACTTTTGGTTGAATTTGGGTTATAAACTAAGTAACGCTTAACCATATTTGGGTGGGGGATGTTAATTGGCATGACTAATTGGCCCGATTTGAGTTGCTCGACGCAAAAATACCGTGCAGCCAAGGTAAAGCCATGCCCATTAAGCACAGCATTTAACGCCATATCGGTGCTATGAACCAATGTCCACTGTTGGTGATCTTGATAGGCGATGCCACCGACGTGCTCGAACCATGTTGGCCAATCGTAAGGGCCGGGGGTCTGCAAACTAACCAGCCAAGTCTGTAATAAGTCTTGTGGTTGGTTGATTTCTAATGCCGCAGCCAATTGAGCAGAGCACACTGGGTAGACAGGGTCTTCGCCAAAATACTCACAATTGTAATCAGGTTCAGTGTTTTCAACTACTTGTGTACCAAAACGAATCGCTAAGTCGATATGTTGCTGTTTTAAGTTGTCGTAATTAGGAGAGGACATGATACGTACAGTGATTTCAGGGTAGCGTTCTGAAAACTTATTTAGCCTTGGCATTAGCCATAGTGTGGTAAACGCTTGAGTTGAAGTGATGGTGATCTCGCCAGTGAGATCATCTCCCATTACTTCATTGATTCCTTTTTGAATAATGCCGAAAGCTTGCCGTGTAGCATCGTATAAGGTTTGCCCCTGTTGGGTTAGCAGCATGTTTTTATTTTGTCTAAAAAATAAGTTTAGCCCCAGCGTTGCTTCTAACTGGCGCATCTGTTGGCTAATTGCGGCTTGGGAAACATAAAGCTCTTCCGCTGCTTTACTGTAGCTTTGGTTTCGTGCGGCGGACTCAAAGCTACGTAATAAATTGATATTTTTAATGTGACTTAACATGTCTGTGATTCAACTGACGACTAAGGATGTATTATAAGTATAACTTATAGTTGTCGTCGATTTTTATCGTTGGTTTTACCTCACCTTCGATTGCAAAATACCCACAGATAACGACACGTGCTGTGTTGAAAGCCCCGATAGAAAGAGATAGCTAAAATGAAAACAGAACAATTTAATGTATTACACTATCAAACCGCTCCCCTTGTTATTTGTAATGTTTGGGACGTTGCTAGTGCTATCATGGCCGAAAAATCAGGCTTTGAGGCGATAGGGACTTCTAGCGCTGCGATTGCCGGCATGCTTGGCTATGCCGATGGTGAGGAAATATCATTTGATGAGTTACTGTTTATTGTTAAACGGATTGCGTCTTGCAGTAACTTGCCGCTGACAGTTGATATTGAAGCTGGGTATAGTGACAATCCAATTAAAACGGCTGGTTATATTAAGCAGTTAGCTAATGTTGGCGTTGTTGGTATCAACATTGAAGATAGTAAGGTTGATGGAATGCGCCAATTGGTTGATGAAAATCAGTTTGCTGACTATCTGTCTGCGATCAAAACACAACTGAACAAAGATAATGTGGATATGTTTATTAATGTGCGAACAGATACATTTATTCTAGCTGTTGATGATGTGGTCGAGGCAACGAACCTGCGCATTAAGGTATATGAAGCTGCTGGGGCTGATGGGATTTTCGTTCCTTGCATTACTCAACCAGAGCATATTTCGGCGCTAGTGAGGGCGACCTCGTTACCAATTAATGTGATGTGTATGCCGCAATTGCCTGATTTTGAATTATTAACATCATTAGGCGTAAAACGCATTAGTATGGGAAGTTTTGCATTTGATAAGTTGCAAGATGAATTAGAAGGGGTGCTCAGTAATATTAAACACACAGGCTCATTCGCCACTTTATTCTAATTTTATTACGTTAGTCATTTCCATACAAAAGGGGCACTGAAACGCTGCCCCTTAAAGCGGGAGTAATGAGCGGCTAGTGAAGCTTCATTCTTGGGCGAACGACTTTCATTATTTTTTCAGCAAACCATAACCCAACAGTTTTTAATGTGCCGTGAATCGCACGTTGATGCATGCGATAAAGAGAGATGTAAACTAAGCGAGCAATTTTTCCCTCTACGAACATCGAGCTGCTGGTTAAGTTCCCCATAAGACTGCCAACGGTGCTAAATCGAGAGAGGTTGACCAATGAACCGTAATCAGTGTATTGATAATTAACTAAACTCGCTCCTTTAAGCTCGGCAATAATGTTCTTCTCAACGCAGCTGGCCATCTGGTGCGCTGATTGAGCGCGTGGTGGTACAAACTGGCCATCACCAAGGTCAAAACTACAGCAATCTCCAATCACATAAATATTGTCATCGGTGGTACTTTTTAAGTTTTCTTTGACGACAATTTGATTGGCTCGGTTTAGCTCAAAGTGTCCTAAATCTTTGACAAAATCAGGTGCTTTAACGCCAGCAGCCCATAGCATTAAATCCGCCTCAATCAGTTCGCCCTCGCTGGTAATAAATCCTGCGCATGAGGCTTCACTAATGCGAGTATTTTGCATGACATTAACGCCAATTTTTTCTAACTCTGCTTTGGCACTGGCACTAATGCGTGGGGGTAATGCAGGTAAAATAGTTGGGCCGGCTTCGATCAAGTGGATATTAAGTTTTTTTGCAGTCATATTACTTAATCCATAGATCTTGAGTAAGTCAGCGACATGGTAAAGTTCAGCTGATAATTCAACGCCGGTAGCCCCTGCGCCAACAATGGCAATATCTAGAGCTGTTTGCTGTTCTTGTTGGTGCATCCGAGTGAAGCTGTCTAGTAATGCGTGATGAAAGCGATCGGCTTGTTTATGTGAGTCAAGAAAGTAGCAATGCTCTTGGACTCCGGGTGTGCCAAAGTCATTACATACACTGCCGATGGCGATAACTAGCTGATCATAGCTGACTTGACGTGAAGGGAGAATTTGTTGACCGTTATCATCAAGTTCTGCTGCCAAAGTGATGGTTTTGTTCTCGCTGTCTAAATCGCTGAAACAACCTAATTGGAAACGATAACCGTGCTTCGCTGCATGAGCGCTATAGACCACGCCATCGATATTTGAATCGAGAGAACCTGTAGCTACCTCATGAAGTAGAGGTTTCCAGATATGATTACGGTTTTTATCGATCAATAAAATATTAGCGCGTTGTTTTTTTCCGAGCTTATGGCCTAATTGGGTAGCAAGTTCTAGTCCGCCAGCACCACCACCAATAATAACGATATTAGGAATTGTTGATGTCATGATTTTATCCTCAAAAAGTTTAAAGGGATGCAATCTTAAAAAACTTGCATGCCTTTAAGCTTTCTCGACTTAGTTCTGGTGCCGATTACAGAGTAATGGAAAGGCGAATAAGTCTGATGTTAACCACGTTACCCTGCAGCGTTCACGTTTACAAGGCTGCTATAGTACGAGAGCCTTCCCCCTTTTGTTTTAATATGATTTTTCTTGGGGTGAGGCAAGATCCGCGGCAAGTGGCAATAAATCGCCTATTATTAGGGCAATGTTTAGTTGTGTATGTTGAGATAGTTCGGGGGCGGTTTGCCCCCTTGCTGTATATGGGGTTTGTAAAAGTGGCTTGTTTTTTGCTCATTGAGTGTTCTATGTAATAAGTTAGGACAACTTATGATTAACTTTAATCACTCGGATATATACAGTACAGCGGTTGATAACACGCGCCGTATTAGCACGCCAACAGAAGGAAAAGTTGCTGATCAGAGTTTATATCAATCAGGCGTGGCTCAGGCTGATACCGTAACCATCTCAGACCAAGCCAGGGCGATGGCTGATGGTGAACCTGTTGAGAGGGTACAGAACACTTATGATAGTCTTGCCGCATTATCACGAGTTCAATCGGGAACGATTGAACGACTCGAGTCAACCAAACCTTTAGAAGAGATTGCTCCTGTATTTGAATACCGCGGCAAAATCGATACGAATATCGATAACTTCCTTAGTGATGCAATGAGTAATATTGTCGAGGGGCGACTTGGGATTGATAAGGAAAGGTTAAAAGAGATAGAAGCAATGATGGAAGAGGTTGCTAAAAATGAAAATCTAAGCCCTGAACAAAAAGAGAAGAAACTAGAAGAGTTACAAGAACTACTGGAAAAAGAGGTCGAGAAAGCGGCTGAGCGTATGAAAGATCAACCGGTAACATAGTTTTATTTGAGCGATTATTTTTGACGGCAGAATAGGGGGCTACTGGAACTCACCCTGCCATTGGCTGAGTGGTTGATGTTTAGCACTCCATTTGTCAGCCAGAAAGTTCATTAAGGCTAAGTAACGGGGGTTATGCTCTGGTTGCATAAACTCACCTAGCGTTTGCGCAGCGTCATTTGGTAAAAAGAAGGGGCCAATACCAAAACCTTGCCCTTGAGGTTTGGTAATTACCCCCTCAACGATTCCCTTATACAAAAAGACCGTTTCCGCTTTTTTTACCCCGATGTAACAGACAAATTGGCACTTACAGCCTCGATACTTTTCTTTATTGAGCTCGCCGCTTTCGAGAAACCAGCGAATATTAACGCCGACATCAAAACCTTCTATGATTAAGGAAACGTCATCGACCAGGGTATTATCGTCAAATTGCGATGCTTTGTAACGGATAATCGTTTCATGATCGCTATTGGGCTCATCAAGGTCCTGATCTGAGGTGGTTAGCTCGTGGCCTAATGGTGTTAAGTATTGTTGGTACTCAGCTATTTTGTTGGGGTTACCGGAGTTGATATTAATGATCATGAATAGTTTGAGATCTTGTGTTGATTAAGAGGTGAAAACATCAGTGGCCTAATGAAAAATAAGCCACTGATGCGTTGCTATTAACCTACTGGATTATATTTTTCGAGGAAGTCGAGTACTTCGAGATAGTATTTTTTACGGTTTTTTTCATTATAAATACCGTGTCCTTCATTATCGAATAATAACCAATAGTGCTTTTTGTTTTTCTGTTTCAATTTGTTACGAAATGCTTTTGCTTGTGCATAGGGCGCTTGTTCGTCGATTTCTCCGTGTGAAATTAGCAGCGGTGTATTGAGCTTTTCAATATTATGAAACGGTGAGAATTGCTTTAACTTTTCTTTGCTTACACCGAGTGTTTGTTTTAAAAATGATTGACCCCATATATAACCTTGGATATTACCGTCTTCAAATAACGCATGAAGATTATAAACACCTGACGCGGCGATGGCGCATTGGAATTTCTCGGGCGCTAAGATTGAAGCTTGCACTGCTGCATAACCACCGAATGAGGCACCCATAATACATACCCTATCGCCATCGATTAAGTTGTGCTTTTTCAGGTAATCGACGCCATCGATAATATCGTACTGGATCATATCGCCCCAACGTTGATATGCGCTTGTTTTGTGTGTGCGACCGAAACCACCCGAACCGCGATAGTTGATTTGAACCACTGCATACCCTTGTGAAGCGAGCAGTTGAACTTGGTGGTTATAGTCCCATGTATCCCTCACTCCATATGGACCACCATGGACTAAAATGACACTCGGTAGGTTTTGTTTTGAACTCACATTAGGCAGTGTTATATAGCCAGGTATTTTATGATTATCTCGTGACTTAAAATCAAAAGACAATGTCGATAGCATTATTGCTGGGTCAATTTGGTTGTTCGCCGATGCTACAAAAGAAGCTTTGTTAGTTTGGGTATCAAATAGGTACCAAGTACCGGGATTTCTGTCACTTGAGACTTTAAAAACGATTTTTTTAAAGTCTGGTGTATTGCTGGTGATCGTAACATGCTGTCCGGGGAAGTTCTCGGTTAGCGCCTTGAAAATCGATTGTTGCTGTTTAGTTGAGTCAGGAAAATAATACGTGGGATACTCAGCCATCACGCTAAAACCGAACAGATGAGTCCTATCGTCAGTGAGCTCAACACGGTGTATATCATTATTTGGATCATTGAACATCAGCGTTCTTTGTCCAGTTTTAATATCGATATTAACGAGTGATTCAGTTTCTTGATTTAAATTATCTAATGCTAATAATGCATTGGTCTTGGCATCATACGACAGGGGTAAAAAAGCATTGCCATAATCAAATGAGGTCGACTCTAACCAACGATTACTGTCTTTTTCATAGGTAAAGACCGTTCTTTTATTATGCTTATTCCGACCAACAGCTAGTAAGAGTTCGCCATTAGCGTCAGTAGTGATCCATGAGTTTGGTAAAGGCTCTTTAGTTACTGGGGTAATTGCCGCGGTATAGATATTTAACTTATACAAACGAGCTTGTTTGGTGCGGGACTCATTGTAAGGCTCCGCGGTGATCAGGATATGCTGATCGTCATTAGGGAGCAAGTTGACCACTTCAGCCCAAGAGCTCGCCATGGCTTTGTGAGTTTCACGAATCTTACGTTCTTTAGCATTGGTTGCTTTGGAAGCGGTGATACGATTGCCAAAAATGAGTTTGCCATTTCTGTTGTTCATATCAATCGCGAATAATTCACCATAATAGACCGGAGATTCTTTGGCAGGGTGTTTAGCAAAAATTTTCATGACCAGTCGATTATTATTCGCCCAATAAAAAGTGCCGACCTCTTCGCGCCCTTTAAAGTATAACTGCTCTACTGCCTTCATGGTTTTTGTATCAACAATGACTAAATCCGATTCATTATTTTGGAACCTGGATATGGCGAGGTAATCCCCTGATGGTGAGATTTTTACATTGCGATATTTATGATGCTTAACGAATTTATCTATGCTCGCAACACTATAACTTGATAGAACAAATAATGTGATTGCTAATAACACACGAATCATACGATATCCTTTTCTGTGGTGTTTTTAGTTAAAGCGTGGTTGGTGCTTCCTGCTGAGAAATGTCTCTGACCCCTCATTTGGAGGGTATCTTCTTATGATTGACTAGGTTATGCAAGCGTTTGTGGCAGATAATGTGAGAGTAACTTATTATCGTTCGTTGTTACTATTTTGACTAATCACTTGATACGATAATGCAGCGGCTTATCGGCGTCTTGATGTGTTTTATTAAGAGCCTCAGGGCTTGGTCGTGTGTGACCCCGGTTCCATCAGGAGCCGGGATGATTTTAGTAAACTCACCATAATGAGTTAGGCAGTGGGTTAGCTTTGAATACCGCCTTTAGTCAGTTTGGCGGGGTCTAATAATCTTGCTAGCTCGGCTCTTGAAAGATCGGTATGTTCATTCGCTACATCAATGATTGGGCGACCTTCTTTATAGGCAATCTTGGCAATCTCTGCGGCCTTTAAATAACCGATAATAGGGTTGAGGGCTGTGACAAGAATGGGGTTTCTTTCAAGGGCGTCGGCAATTTTTTTCTCGTTAACCTTAAATGTAGTGATGGCTTTATCGGCTAATAGCGTACTCGTATTTGTTAGGAGCTCGATACTTTCTAATAAATTCTTAGCAACAAGCGGTAGCATGACATTGAGTTCAAAGTTACCCGACTGGCCAGCAATGGTAATGGTTGAGTCATTGCCAATGATTTGTGCTGAAACCATGGCGGTAGCCTCTGGAATAACAGGATTCACTTTACCAGGCATGATTGATGAACCAGGTTGTAACGCTTCAAGCTCTATTTCACCTAAGCCAGCTAAAGGTCCTGAGTTCATCCAACGTAAGTCATTGGCTATCTTCATCATGGTGACAGCCGTTGCTTTTAATTGACCAGATAGGCTCACCGCAATATCTTGGGAGCCAATATGGGTAAAGAAATTATCCGCGGGAGTAAAGGTGATTTTAGTCTTATCACTGAGTGCTTGGCTAAACTTGTGTGCAAAATCGGGGTGAGCATTGATTCCAGTGCCAACGGCTGTACCGCCCTGAGCCAAGCTTTGTAGAGCGTGTTGCAATGACTCAATATGAGCAATGTTAAATTGGAGTTGATCAGCCCATGCTAAGAGTGATTGCGACATGCTAATTGGCATCGCATCCATCAAATGGGTTCGCCCGGTTTTGATAAAATGGCTAACTTCTTGCGCTTTTTTACAGATCGACTCGTTTAAATACTTTAAGGCAGGTAAAAGCTTATCTTGTATCTCTATCGCTGCACTGACATGAATTGTTGTAGGTATGATGTCATTACTACTTTGACCATAATTGATGTGGTCGTTAGCATTGACTTCATCGCTGTAGATTTTACTTGCTAAATTTGCCAATACCTCATTTGCATTCATGTTGGAGCTTGTCCCTGAACCCGTTTGGAACACATCGACTGGGAAATGAGCCATATAATCTGTCGTTAACAAGTCATCAATTGATTGGCAAATCGCATTAGCCATCGCGGTTGGTATTTGTTCTAACTCACTGTTAGCTTGTGCTGCGGCATACTTAACGAGTAATAAAGCTCTGATAAATTGTTTAGGCATTGTTTGCCCGCTAATCGGAAAGTTATTGACTGCACGTTGGGTTTGCGCTGCATATAGTGCATCTTGAGGAACTTGTAGTTCTCCCATACTATCTTTTTCTAAACGATAGGTATTCATGTTGACTCCATATAGTCGGTTTGAACGATATAAAATTAGGCAATAGTCGTTTTTCTGGTTGTTGCTGCTAGCTCGTTAAATAAGTTTTGTAAATGTTTACTAGATTGATCATCTTGGGCAAAACGCTTTAAAGACGTTAAAGGAACATAGATATAGTCTAGACAAGTAACACGCCAATGGGTTGGTAGTGACTTGTCTAGGACTGTTTCCAGTAGCCAGTAGAACTGTTCGGTAAACTTTTCACGTAAGTGCGGAGTGGGTAGGTGTTCAACGATGCCATGCTCGAGCCACATTTTGATGAGCGTGGGATTGTCCGGTTCACTACCATGACGAATTTTATGTTTTAACTCTTGATAGAGAATGTCGCTGTTTTGTAATTGTGGTTGAGCTTGAGTCATAAGATTAACACCTCAAAGAAAGTTATTAAATCTTAATGCGAATCGTTTTTGTTTGTAAGTGTGTTTGTTGAGGGGGATAGATCGTAATAGTTTTTTGCGATTCGGCTCAAGTCACTCGGAGGTTACAGGCTATTTGTCGCTAATAGCGATAAATAGCCAGTGTCTTTTGCGATGGGTTATAGTTCGTTTGCTCGTTAGGCTTTTTTGACAAACTTCGCGGTTACCATCATTTCGCCAATGCCATCGACCTTACAATCAAGCTCATGATCTTTTGTATCTTGAACTCGTTTGATCAGTGCTTTCGTGCCAATTTTTATGACTTGTGAGCTGCCTTTTATTTTTAAATCTTTGGCTACTGTGACCTTATCACCTGCTGAAAGTAGCGTGCCATTAGCGTCTTTTGCGGTTATATTTTGTTCTGCTTCAAGTTCCACGGGATCTCACTCAAAGCTACATTCAGGACAAACGAGTAGAGTTTGATCTTGGTAAACATAGTCTGATTCACATTTTGGGCAGTTCGGAAGGGTATTACTCATCGGGGTCACTCATTGGTAAAGGTTACTGCTATTTTATCAGCCAACAATTGTAAGTGGAATGTGATAAAGCCAATTTCATGAGATTGCAAAGAGCTAAACGAAATAGAGAGGTTTGTTAATATATCTATTTCGGGAGTTTCATTGCATTTAGCGTTACTTAAGCTTAAATGTTGCCCTTTTTCTGTGTAGAATTTATGGAATTAGCTCTGTAATAGAGCTCAATTAAATCTTGATAAGGTAAGTACATGTATTTAATTCATAAATTGTTAGCTGCTTTGCTGGTGTTAACCCCTCTGTTCATACAGGCAAAGTCGATAGACCCAACTATCGAGGAGCAAATTACGCAAACTATCAAAAACAAACTAGGTATTAGCGTAGATAAGCTTGAGGTTTCAAAGCTTGAAGGCGTTATCGAAGTTTACACTGAGCGAGGCCTTCTCTATGTTTCGGCTAATGGTAAGTATTTAATTCATGGCAAAGTGTACGATATGTCTAATGATATGGACAACCTAACTGAGCGTTCGTTGATGGCCGTACGGGTTGAGGAAATAAACTCATTTGCAGAGCAAATGATTATTTACCCAGCAAAAAACGAGATACATAAAGTTACGGTTTATGTTGATACTTCATGTGGCTATTGCCGTAAATTACACAGTCAGATGAAAGAGTACAATGATCTAGGTATTACGGTGCAATACCTCGCGTTTCCGCGTAGTGGTACGAGTGGGTCAACATTTAAAGAAATGAGTAACCTATGGTGCTCAGCTAACCCAGACACTGCGATGACTCAGGCAATGTCTGGATCGCGGAGCACAGTGTCAGAGGTTAATAAAATTTGTGGTTCAATCTTAGAGAAGCAGTATCAGTCGGGTATGAAAGTCGGGGTATCAGGGACTCCTGCTATTGTGTTGAAAGACGGTAGCATGATTCCAGGCTATCAGGGGCCACAAGATTTATTACAAGCCTTAAATAGCCTCAAATAAAATCGGCAAACATGAATGATATGAATGTTTGCCGCTATTATTTGGTTTGCTTAAGATTGAGTTTCGCTGAGCGTAGACACCAAAATATCAATATCGCGATAGGCGTTAGTCACTGATTGCTGGTGCCTATCATCGCCAAATTCTTGATACTCTGACTTAATCTCATGAAATGATTCTACCCCTAGATACTTACTCGCCGTTTTTACATGAGGTCCTAAATGGTTCATGTGTTCTCGAACCCCGCCTATTTCAAAACCAAACTCGCCACTTGACGTAATAAGTACCAATGTTTTTCCAGACATGATTGGAGCTAAGGGAAAGTCACCTCTGGCTAAGTCAAACGAGATGGTTTTATTAATTCTAATGACCTGATCAAACCACGCTTTTAATACCGCTGGCATCCCGTAGTTATACATCGGTGTAGACATAACAATTAAGTCGGCCCGTTCTACTTCGGATATCAGTGTATTAGATAATGATAGTAAGGACTTTTGCTGCGTGGTCTGTTGTTCATCGGGCGTAAATACTGCAGCAATCCAGTCTTGGCTAATAAAGGCTGGTGGATTAGCCCCAATATCTCTATAGATAACTTTATCTTGATTATTGGTTGCTAACCAACGATTGGTGAAGTGAGCTGCAAGTGATTTTGAAATTGACTTATGTTTTGTTGTTGTATCGCCTTTTTCTCTTGCGCTCGCATCAATGTGTAGTATTGTTGTCATGTCTTGTCGGTCCTCTTTAAAAGTAATCACAGTATTTTGCTAATTTTTTACTGAGGTGACAAACGATTGATATTCACTAATAGGTAAGTTTTTCTCATCTATATTGTGGTTTGGTATTACTGATTGATTAGCAATTAATAGCTGACACTGGAAAAAATAATGTATTCGCAACTCCCGCCTTTAAATAGCTTAAAAGTGTTTGATTCGGCTGCTCGTTTAGGTAGTTTTAAAGAAGCTGCGTCTGAGCTTCATGTCACTCCTACGGCAGTGTCACACCAAATTAAAGCACTAGAGACATTCCTTGATACACCATTATTTGAGCGAAAAACACGTGCGATAGAACTAACAACTGAAGGGCAGCTACTAGCTCAAACGACATATAGTGTGTTACAGCAATTAGCGAATACGATTAATGAGATAACCGTCAAAGACAGTCGAATGACAATTAGCACGACATCATCATTTGCTGCAATGTGGCTTGTTCCAAACTTGTCGAAATTTAATCACATTCAGCCTCATAGTGAGGTGGTCATACAAACCTCGGAATTACTCGAAGATATTGATAAAAATAAACGGATCGATCTGGCTATTCGGTATGGCCACTATGATAAGTCAGTTAAAAACTCCACTTTACTTATTACTGAAGACATTGGCATGTATGCGGCTCCAAGTTACATTAGATCTCTTAATTCCTTCGCGGCTGCTAATTTGCTAGAAACATCTTGGCATAACGAACAACTTGAGAAAATTTCGTGGCATTCGCTACTGAGTGCCAAAGGGTTGGATTATGAAAGGACTCAGGTTAAGCAGTTCAATCAAGAGCACCATATTATTCAAGCGGCTCTGGCAGGGCAAGGTATTGCATTGGTCAGTTCTTTGTTGGTACAAAATGCAGTTGAGCAAGGTTGGCTAGTTAAATGTCATGAAAAGTTTAATGAATTAAAAACGCTACAGCCCATAACAGGCTTTAGTTATTACTTATTGACTCCGCAACATAATTTACAGAGTGACGATGCGATTATTTTTAAGCGGTGGTTACTCGATGAGTTGAAAGCAATCGACTAGACTTAACTGAATGACCTAACTCGAGATTGCAGTAATGTCTGGTATTAGTTTAGCACTTAACCGTAGCATGATAGTTATCGGCATATATCTCATCCTGACTGCTTGCTCAGATGAAATCAGTGACCGCCAACAAGTACCAGTTATGTCGCCTGAGGCATTACTAAATGAGGTGCGTGCGATTCAAACAAGGTGCTCTAATACAGAGCTACAATTGACTTTCTATGATAAATGTTTGCATGACTTAAAGGAATTGAAGCAACACGTATCCCTAATTATTATTGAGAATCAGCTGGTAAAAGATGACTATAGTCCTCTCGTTTCATATATTGATTCAGTGATTGTGGAAGTTAATATTATTAGTGCTGATCAAAGACGGATAATGAATTTGTTAGCTAAATAAAGTAACAGGTTTGGCCCATCATAGTAAGTCCTCCCGAATTAAATAATATTGTATCAATTTATATTTAACGTGCTGTTATTATAGGTTTTTTATATTATCTTTTCTTTTGCTATAAAATTATTTTTAAATTTTTCATCATGAGGGTGTAATAAATCCTTATTTCTGCCACTAACTAAGACAAACAATAATCAAGGAGTTAGCAAAATACATTATGGGAAGTGACTTTTATACTTTGTCCATTTTACCCTTTGCTCCGATCATCATTAAAATTTGCCGCGCTTACACTAATTCGCAGGAGGATTTTGAAGATTATTATCAAGAGGTTTGTTTGCAGATATGGCGCAGCAAAGATCGTTTTAATAAAGAGTCAGAGTGGTCAACATGGATTTATCGGATATCACTGAATGTCTGTTTAACCTATTTAAAAAAGAACAAGAATAATACACAACAATTGGCGTCAGACAGTCTACCGCCAGAAGCTGTTGAAGATATTAAGAGCTTTAAAGATGAATCGATTAATCAGCTTTATGTTGCGATTAGGCAGCTAACAGAAACAGATCGTGCAGTGATTCTTTTATATTTAGAGGAAAAGTCATATCAGGAGATTGCGGACATTATAGGGACCAACGCTAATAACATCGGGGTACGCATTAAGCGTATAAAGCAGCGACTAACAAAAATAATTGAACAGGTAGGGGACTTACATGAGTAAATCAATTGAAACAATGTGGAAGGAAGGTTTTATCGATGAAGGTGCGCTAGTCGTGCCAAAGGTTAATGATTTATATAATCAAAAATCACAAAATATCGTGGATAAATTAACGGTGATGTTTGAGTGGAATTTAAAAGGGATCATCATAGGGACAGCCATCATCCTAGCTGGAATGGTTGCCTGTGGCTTACCATATTTAGGTATGTTTATCAGTGCATTATTGATATTTCTAGTGATAAAAGGCTATCAATTTTTTGCTGAGCTCAAGCAAATAGATAAAAACGTTAATAGCTATCAGTATATCAAGTCATTTGATAGTTGGATGAAAAAGGTCATGGTTGAATATGCGTCGATGTATCGCTTCATTTACCCAATGATTTTTATGGCCTGCATGATTCGCTTTGGTCTGTCAGAGGTGGGGCAGTCGATAATTGTTGGGGTGGCGCAAGACTTTCCAAGTATTCCTGTAGTATTTGGAGTGCCGATTATAATATCAGGTGTCATTTTATTGATTGCCTTTTTATTGTCTTATTTTTCTGCTGCTATATACCGCTTTGATATAAGATCTCTTTATGGTCGACAGCTAGATAAACTTGATGAAATTGTAGCGGATATGGAGTCATTACAAACCCAACAAGACAAATAGCTTAATGACAACAGCCCTCCTTAATCAGAGGGCTTTAATGACTCTATTTTTTGAATACGCGACTTCGCTTATACGAGAGTCCCTAACATATCATCATGATATTCGGTGAGTGTGTCACCAAGTTTTACTTTTTCAATGTAATCAGGATTGGCAATAAAAGGTCGACCAATCGCGAGTAAATCAAAGCGGTTAGCGTTAATCGCTGCACTGCCCGTTTGTGCAGTGTAACCACCAACGCCCATTAAGGTTTTGGTGTAGTTTCTGCGAACGAAGTCAGTTGCGCTACCATCTAAATAATCAAACTCCATTGAGTCATCAAACAAGCCCATATGAAGGTACGCTAATTCACGTTGCTCTAAGCGGTTTAATAAGTACTCGAACACACCGCGATCGCGATCGTCACCAGCCATATTAAAATAGGCACCCGGAGAAAGTCGCAGTGCAGTTTTCTCCCAACCAATTCGTGTGGCTATTTCATCAACCACAGCGAGTGGGAAGCGGGCCATGTTCTCTGCTGTTTGGCCAAACTCGTCAGTACGCTTGTTTGAGTCATGATGTAAAAATTGGTCGATAAGGTAGCCGTTAGCGCCGTGGATTTCGACACCGTCAAATCCTGCTTCGATTGCGTTTTCAGCCGCTTTGGCAAAATCGTTAACTAGTTGCTGAATTTCTTCAACGCTTGCTGGTTTTGGGACTTGATAAGTTAACTCGCGCATTCGAGGAACCGAACCTTCCACCGCTTCTGCTGATGGTGCAATTACATGTTCACCTTCAAAAAAGTGCGGGTGTGCGACTCGACCTGTGTGCCAAAGTTGAACAAAAATTTTACCGCCTTTGGCGTGTACTGCGTCGGTTACTGTACGCCAACCTTGGATTTGTGCTGCAGTATAGATCCCCGGAGTATTCGGATAGCCTTGTCCATCAGGACGAATAATTGTTGCTTCGCTGATGATTAGTCCACTGTCGGCGCGCTTGGCATAATAATCTGCCATTGCTTCGGTTGGTACTAAATTATCGTCAGCCATACAACGGGTTAATGGTGCCATCACAATGCGGTTATTTAAGTGGATTGAATCATTTAAGCTAAAAGGTTGGAATAAATTATCGGTCATCACTAAGGTCTCTAATTTGAATGTACGTTCAAGATAAACGTTGTTGAACGATCATTCAAGTACTTTTTTGAACAAACATTCAAATTACTTTACAATGACAGCATGGATACGGTAGTGAGGTTGCGATGCGCAGTGCAGAATTTGACAGAGAAAAAGTTTTAAGAGCGGCGATTAAAGCCTTTGTTTGTAAGGGTTATAACAAAACCAGCATGCAAGATTTAAAGAAAGCGACCGGATTACATCCTGGCTCTATCTATTGCGCTTTTGAAAATAAGCAAGGCTTGTTAGTCGCAGCAATAGAGCAGTATAGCCAAGACCGTGCAGCAGAGTTTGAGCAATATTTCACTGGCAATCAGACTATATTAGCTGGACTAAAGAAATATTTAGAGGGGATTGCTAATGAATGTATTGTGGGCGGACATCAAAAAGTGTGTTTGTCGTTAAAAGCACTTAGTGAACTGTCAGAGCAAGCACCTGAAGTAGAAAATGTTATTGGCCAAAACCTTATCGATTGGCAAAAAGGTTTTATTGAGATGTTTGAGCAAGCCCAAGCCGCTGGAGAGATCAGCGATAAGCGCAGTCCAACGCAACGTACACAAAGCTTGATTGTTAGCATTTATGGGCTTCGTACTTACGCACAGACACACCCCTCAAATGAAACTTTAGCTGAACTAGCACAGCAAATTTTTGACGATGTGTGTCGTTGATTAAGCTGTAACGTAATAGTGAACAGCTCGTTTACGAATGCAAAAAAGCGAACCATAGGTTTAATGCCGTTCACTTAAGGTGAGCGGCATTTTTATTTCTAGCATAACGTTGAGGTCTGGGCTTTACCGTTCGGGGGAATGTCCTTCCTCTTCGTGGTTCTAATATCAAGCTCCCCGCCATAGTATAAAAATGCTTC
>NZ_JAUYVJ010000045.1:0-22159 GCF_030689115.1 Psychrobium sp. 1_MG-2023
TCCTAAAACGAGACCCTGAATAAGAAACTTTCAGGGCGACGAAAGGCACAAGACTACTTAACACCGTCTTTCCGGCATGCTTTTAGCCGGAACCTCTCTTAATATCCTAAAACGAGACCCTGAATAAGAAACTTTCAGGGCGACGAAAGGCACAAGACTACTTAACACCGTCTTTCCGGCAGGCTTTTAGCCGGAACCTCTCTTCATACCCTAAAGCGAGGCTCTGAATTAGACACTTTCAGGGCGACGAAAGGCACAAGATTACTTAACACCGTCTTTCCGGCAGGCTTTTAGCCGGAATCTCTCTTCATACCCTAAAGCGAGGCTCTGAATTAGACACTTTCAGGGCGACCGGCTTTGGCATAGCCCATAAATAAAAAGCCCCTACTACAGCATAGCAGGGGCTTTTATGTCTATGTCGTCAATCCCTAAATGAAACATTCAGGGAAGCAAGGGGCATTATTAAATACCGTATTGCTCACGGTAAGCGGTAACGGCTTCTAATGTATCGCCTAACTCACCTTTCTCAGTTAAGTAACCGATTAAGTCACCTAGGGTCACGATAGAGATAACTGTTGCGCCGTAATCTCGTTCAATTTCTTGAATCGCTGATAACTCGCCCTTACCCTTCTCTTGACGGTCTAACGCAATTAACACACCTGCTAAATCAGCACCGTTTTCATTGATGATGTCCATTGATTCACGAATCGCGGTTCCTGCCGTGATCACATCGTCAACAAGCATCACTTTGCCGTTAAGTTCACTACCGACTAAGCTGCCACCTTCACCGTGTGTTTTCTTTTCTTTACGGTTAAAGCAGTATGGCATATCGATATCGTGCTGTTCACATAACTGAAGTGCCGTTGCCGAAGCAATTGGAATTCCTTTGTATGCAGGACCAAATAATAAATCGTAATCAACGCCACTGTCCATTAACGCAGCAGCATAAAAGCGGCCTAAACGCGCTAAGTCACGACCAGTATTGAATAAGCCAGCATTAAAGAAATAAGGGCTGGTACGACCCGATTTTAAGGTGAACTCACCAAATTTTAATACACCGCGCTCTAATGCAAATTCAATAAAGTCGATTTGATACTGTTTCATAGTCACCTCTAATCTTGTGTTGTTACTTCGTTTAATACGTCTAATTGTTTTTCAAACAAATCTTTGATGCCGCTGTCGGCTAGCTCAAGCATCGATAATAGTTCTTGATGGCTAAAAGGTTCACCCTCAGCTGTGCCCTGCACTTCAATCATCTTACCGTTATCGGCCATCACCACATTCATGTCTGTTTCTGCTTCGCTATCTTCAGGGTAATCTAAATCACATACCGCTACGCCTTGATAAATACCAACGGAGATCGCTGCAATCATGTATTTTAGCGGGTCGGTTTTAATCATCTTGTTTTCTTGCATATAACGCAATGCATCAACTAACGCGACACAAGCGCCAGTGATCGAAGCGGTGCGAGTGCCACCATCAGCTTGAATCACATCACAATCGATAGTGATAGTGAATTCACCTAGCTTTTCTAAATCAACTGCAGCGCGAAGTGAACGGGCGATTAAACGCTGAATCTCTAGCGTACGACCACCTTGCTTACCCATATTCGCTTCACGGCGCATACGCGAGTGTGTAGAACGCGGTAACATGCCGTATTCAGCCGTGATCCAGCCCTGACCTTTGCCCTTTAAAAAGCGCGGTACACCGGTCTCAACAGTCGCGTTACACAACACTTTAGTGCCACCAAACTCAACCAATACAGAACCTTCAGCATGTTCAGTATAGTCTCTAGTAAAAGTAACAGGTCTTACTTGCGCATTCGTACGACCGCTTGGGCGTAGGGTTGTTGTTGTCATGGCATTTACTCGATATGTCAGTCAAAGATAGGAACTTAATTGGCTGCTATTATAAAGCCCTCACCGCTAGATAGCTATGGCGAACACCCTGTTAGCACTGATTATTGGTATTAGATCACAACAGGGTTATACTCATTATCCATCGCCGGCGGGTTAACTAGAATGACGACTGTTAATTCATAGGGCACTAATTGATAACTCATTCAGGACACTTGAAATGCCTACCGACATCGAAGTAACGGCTTGCGCTATTATTGATCAACAGCTTGACGCCTATAACGCGCGTGATATTACTGCATTTGCGGCAACCTATCATGATGACGTCGAGATTTACTCTTTTTCTACTGGGCTGGTTTACCAAGGAAAAGATGAGTTGATTAAACGATACGGCAACAAATTTTCAAGCTTAACCTATCTTCGCGCAACGTCATTAAAGCGTATTGTTCATGACCGTTTCATCGTCGATCATGAACTCGCAGAGTCATCAAGCCAAGCCTCTGGTGAAGTCGACCGCAGCATCAAAGTAGTCGCCGCTTATGAAGTGATTGACGGTTTAATTAAGCGCGTAACCTTTATGGGCTAATGCGTTGGCACTTATTTCAAAGGAACACACCATGATTCATAGTATGACCGCGTTTGCACGTCAAGATATCACCACCGACTGGGGTCAAGCCAGTTGGGAGATCCGCTCTGTCAACCAGCGCTATCTTGAGACTTATATTCGACTACCCGACCACCTACGCTCATTAGAGCCTATCTTACGCGAGCGCTTTCGAAAGCGCCTGCAGCGCGGCAAGTTGGAATGTAACCTACGCATTGAAACAAAAGATAATAGCCACGAACTCCAAATTAATAAAGCGCTAGCGAGTCAAGTGATTAGTCAAGCGAACTGGGTATTAGAGCAAGCAGGCACAGGCAGTTTAAACCCTGTGGACGTGCTGAAATGGCCAGGTGTTATCGCCCTGCCAGAACAAGACATGACTGAGGTTAATCAACTGTTATTAGCACAATTTGATCAAACACTTTCCGACTTTATCAAGGCACGCGCTAGTGAAGGCGAAAACTTAAAAACGATGATCACCACACGATTAGCCGCTATCAGCAAGCTTGTGGGGCAAGTGCGTGAACAGATGCCTGATATTTTAGTATGGCAGCGCGAACGCTTAATGGCTAAATTTGAAGACGTTAAGATTGAAGTCGATAATAACCGCATCGAACAAGAACTGATCATGCTAGCCCAAAAAGTCGATGTCGCTGAAGAACTCGACCGCCTAGATAGCCACGTTAGTGAAGCGCAAAAAATTATGAAAAAAGGCGGAGCCTGTGGCCGACGCCTCGATTTTATGATGCAAGAATTTAACCGCGAAGCCAACACCTTAGCCTCAAAGTCAATCAACCACGAAATAACTCAAGCGAGTGTTGAACTGAAAGTTTTAATTGAGCAGATGCGTGAGCAGATCCAAAACATAGAATAAACACTCATACCACTAAAAACGGAACCTAACCCCCAACTGAGCATTTACGCCCTCTTCTCCTTGAGCAACTAGGGGGCTGTCTTGCGTTGAGATGTTGGGGTTTAAAATAGCTTGGTCAAAGATATTGCGTACCACAACAAACAGATCAATGTCTGAAAATTTTGCCGTGTAGTTAACGTTGACCACGCTATAGCCATCGAGATCATGGCGTGCACCAATGTAAGAGACATCAGTCCCAATGCTGTGGTTGTCCCAAATATCCTGACTGGCACCAACGCTCACGGTTAATTTAGGGGTGTTAATTGCAGCCCTGTCATCCACATGAACTTTATTACCTTCTCTTTGATAGGCTAAATTAACAAAAAAAACGTTGTCTGGATTCGCCATTTGCACATCAATTTCAGCTCCAGTTCGCGTAAATTCACCTTCATTGAAAAACGAATTAGCATTATGCTCTGCACTAAATCTGCGTTGAATAAAATCGTTAGCCGTTAACGAATACACATTAGCGACAAACAATAGGTTTGATTTTGAATAGGAATAAGCAAGATCAAAGGTTTCTACAACTTCAGCAGTTAGCTGTTCATTACCAACAACATCACCCGGTAAACTAATATTCGTTTGCGTTGGATTTGGCGAATTAAAGCCTGTTGAGTACAGTGCTTTGAGTGATTGATGCTCATCAACTTTATAGACAACACCAGCCCTAGGGGTAGTCTTTTGACCACTTTTTTCGTTATCAGTAAATCGGCCACCGAGTAAAAAACGCCAATCTTGATACCTATAGTCAACTTGCGCGTACGCTGAAAACTCATTAACTTTGCCCTTGGGTAATAGTGTGACCAACGGGCTTTTTCGGTCGGCTAGCGCATAAATACGATAAAAATCATTAGAGCGGGTTTCGTGTTCAGCCCCTAGCACGAGATCGAGTGAGTCATTAACGTTGTACGCAACAGTCCCACCATAGCGAAATCTATAATCAGCTCTTCCATTGCCATCTTTAGCGGCTAGCGCATGAACACCTGGAGCAAATAAATTGCTCAACTGTAAGTCAAATGTGTAATGGTTATAGTCTGCAAAAACCGTCGAGCGGCTGCGCTCTGTTTCCCAGCTATTTTGAACATGAATTAATTGGCCAGTAGTATCTAGCGTTAACGGCTGCAATGTATTTTTATCCGTATATCCATCGTTGATACCAACCGTTGTATCGGAAAACGCATGAAGCTGTACGATAAAGTCATCATTATTAAAGCGTAATAAGCCAGATTGTCTTTTCAAATAACGCTCAACATCATCTGATACAACCCCAATATCAGGGAAGTACTCGTTATAAGTGGTTTTCTCACCATCTTCCGTTCGATATTCTGCCGCAAACGAGATGGCCGACTTACTCGAGAGTGTTTTATGATAATAAGCACTCCCTTCATATAAAGCATTTGAGCCGATCTTCAAAGATGCAGAGCTACTCTCTTCATCTTTTCTTGTGATCACATTAAATACACCTCCGGATGCTTGCGAACCATAAAATACAGCACCGGGACCTCGAATCACTTCGACGTGAGAAATAGATTCCCATGGTACGCCTTCCATCGGAATAAGAGAGTGGGAAGGTTGATGATAAGGAACACCGTCTAACAGAAATAAGACTTTCTGATTAAACGCTTCATCAACACCTCGTATTTGCACCGATGCCCAGCCAGTTAGAGAAGTTTGCACAATAACTCCGGGAATAAAGTTAAACATTTCCCTTAGCGTAGTGACGCCCATTTTTTCTAAATCGACTCGGTTATAACGAGAAACTATGGCCGGTGTTTCAATCACCATTTCTTGACTCGTTGAGGCGACAGAAACCTTCACATTGAGTAAATCCTCAAGTGAGAAATCAAGTAATGAATCAATTTCTTGCCCATATACAGGCTTATAGAATAGAAGTGACAAGGCAAGAGAAGTGATAATGTAGGTAACTTTCTTCATAACTCTCCAACAAACTGCCTAAGTCAGTCTTTATATCACCAAAAGTAAAATTCAGGTATCAGTACATTGTCGCTATTAATAAGAGGAATGTAAGCACCTCGATATTACGACAAGATTAGTCACCTAAATATAGATAGGTTTAAATAAAAGATGTATGAAAATCAGCAATAAAAGCGCTAATAAAGTTTAAAACTGCACAGTAGAGTAAACTTTGATTAACTGTTCAGGGATTTCTGTTTTAGCCGACAAATAAGCTATCGTCCCTGGGGTTTGTTCAATATATTGTAAGAGCTCTGCTTCAGTTTTAAACTCCTGAGGTGGTTTTTTCCGTCCACTAAAACGCATTTGAGCCCAGTATGACTGTATTCGGGACTCGGTAAGTCCAATCACTTTTGTATTAAATAATACCCGAGTTAGATTTTCAGGAGGTAAAGCCACTGGGGTTAAGCCATGTTTTAACACCCCCCCCATAAAAAGATTGCTGATCTCTGACTTAGTGAGTTTCAGTTCGCCTTGTTGATAATGCGCCACAATAACAACATCATCATGAGTCGCGTAAACACTAGCACTCACACCAATGCTAACAAGCATAATAGCGGGTAATAGAGTCAGCCGTTTGAGGGTACTTAGAATATCCATTCAACCCCCAACTGTAACATTGCCGCTTGATTGTACATGTCAGCTGCAGGCTGTACGGAACGATGCTCTTCTGGTAAACAGCCTTCAAGCCATGATATATCCGCTTTTAATGCAATATTAGTCTGAATATCATACCTTAATCCAAGGGTATAACTTTTCACATCACTAGTACTGAGGTAGTCAAACACACTATTATAAACGGCACTGAGCATATTTAGTTCGGGGGCTATGCCCAAAGGTATCTCCTGCACTGACTCACCGAATGAGCTGTCATGATTAGCGAACGTAAAGTGCACGGCAAAAGGGGTAAAGTTATAACCTAGAGTAGCGTAATACCCCTGTGTTTCAGGAAAAATTAACAAGTCACTGTCAATCCTCATCCACTCAGCACGCGCAAAATAATCGAGACTATGATAGCTGACTCCCGCTTGAACCGCATGGACGTTTCCAATCGACACTAAGGACTTAGCACTTTTGGCAAAACCTAAGCCTGCTAACTGTTGGGATAAATCGTCGATCCCTTTTTGAAAAGAATTAACATGTGCAACATGGTAAGACAAACGATATGACAAGTTGTCACGTTCTAAATTGAAAACCATGCCTCGCAGGTTTTTAACTTTAGGGTTAAACTCTTCGCCCTCAACGAAAACCGAATCATCAAATCGCCCCCAATAACCCTCTAGAAAATAGTTATTGTCACCCAGAGACACATTATAAGTTACATTTGCCCCCTCAAAAGTTGAAAAGACATATTCGCTGTATACTTGATTAGGCGGATTAATCCAAGGGTATACAAAGCCAACGTCCATAACATCACTGTAGTTAAAAAATGGGGTACGGAGTTTGCCCAGCTTAAAATGAAGGTTGTCGTTGTGATGATAGGATAAATAGGCCCATTCAACCCCTGAACGGCGAGAGTCAGAAGCATGTAATAATAGCTGTCCAGTCGCAGATATTTTATCTGTGATTTTTCCATCTATTTGCACGGAAAACAATGACTCTTGACCAAAATCAAACTCATTTGTATACCCGTTATACTGGTAATCATTTTTAAAGAGCTGTCCACCAACAACACGCCCAAAACCAGAAATAGTGAAGTCATTAGACAGCTGATCTGCATAAGTGTGCATACTAATGAGAGCAATAACTAACAAGAAAAGTTTTTTCATCAACCGCATATTCCATCAATAATAAAAAGACTGCATAAGTCTCTTTAGACTGCTAATTACAAATGATTTACTCACAAATGTATATTAGCCATATGTACATTAGTTATAATCACTTATATTGAGTAAATAAATTTCAGACTATTCACTTCACTTTTAGTACAAAGTCACTTAGCTAATGCTAATTGGATATATTGTTCGACGTGTCTTTAATTACAAATAAATCAGGCCTCTTGGGAGAACTTAGACTCCCACCCCCTGAAACATTACAGGCACTGATTAGTTTGTAATCGAACGATCACTGAGTTGGTAAATAATTCAACATAAACCAAAAGAAGAGTTACCACTTCTACTAGTTTAATGCCATACTGATATCTACTTGTCCCCCCCTAATATTCACCATGGATGGGTTTAATGGCTTTTAAGCTTAGCTTTAACAAAAAGTTATTATTGCTTACTTCAAGCATTGTAGTTTTTTGCGCCCTCATTTTAATGGGGCTAACATTAAAACAATATGCCAAGCTCTACCAAGATAATGCTCGTTCAGACTTAGAAGCGTTAAGCTTCAACTCAGCTCAAGAACTAGTACAGCACATGGCTCGGCTCCCCGTTGATGATTTAGGTGCCACAACTTTATTGCTCAAGTTCGAGCGCTACAAAAATATCAAGCTCGCGCAAGTTTACGATAATGAGCACAATTTAACCTCGCAGTATGTCAATACAGAACTTTTCCTAAGCCCTGAAGTTCAGCCTAAACAATATACTAAACAAGAAATGATTCCGGGTACAACAGCAACCAAGGGTGAGCTCGTATCAGTCACCAATATTGGTGAAGGTGTATACCCCCTTGGGCACCTCGTGCTAGTGCTAGACTACAACAGCGTGATAAATGCAGGGGTCGATGCCTTTTTATTCGAGATCCTTCCTTGGGTTATCGGTCTGCTACTGATTTTGTTATGGTTAACTCGTTGGGCCCAAACCGCATTCATCAGCCCACTTTTAAAGCTATCAACGCTAGTCAATACAGTGAGTGAGACCAAAGATTATAATTTGCGCTACCAAGTTAAAGGTGATGATGAAATAGCGCAGCTAGGTTATAACCTTAATAACATGCTCCACACTATTAATCAGCAGAATATTCAACGTGCTCAACGCGATAAAGTCTTAAAAAAACAGCAACAGTCATTAGAGTTTATGGCCAATTATGACGGACTCACCGAACTACCAAACCGTAAACTATTCCAAGAGCTCTTAAGCCAAGAGCTTGCTCACAATGTCAGAAATAATACTGAACTCGCGGTGCTATTTATTGACCTAGATGACTTTAAAACGGTTAACGACTCTCTCGGCCACCCTGTTGGGGACTTATTATTACAGCAAACAGCAGTTAGGCTTCGCGCGCAGCTTCGCGATATTGATATTCTTGCTCGCTTTGGTGGCGATGAGTTTGTGATTGTCGTCAGCAACCTTGAACAACAAATTGAAGCGATTGTCATTGCGGATCGAATATTACAAAGCTTCAAACAATCATTTAAGCTTCAGCATTGGGAATTTAATTCTGGCTTAAGTATTGGTATTGCTTTTAGTGATAGAAACAAGGTCTCAATATCAGAGCTTTTAGCGAATGCCGATCTAGCTATGTATCGAGCGAAAAATACTGGCCGAGGTAACTATGCGGTCTTTGAAAGCTCGATGCAAAACAATCAACACCGACGGTTAATTATTGTTAATCAATTAAGTTATGCTCTGGCTAATGACGAATTTGAACTGCACTACCAACCCAAAGTTTCACCAATCCACGGGGTAATCGGCTTTGAGGCTCTTCTACGCTGGCGCAGTAGCTTCGAGGGCATGGTATCTCCAGCTGAGTTCATCCCTATTGCAGAGCATTGCGGCAAGATTAACGATATTACGCGCTGGGTAATCAACCAAGGGTTTAAAGAGTTAAACACTATTAATAAGAAATTGCACAAAGATATGGTGACGTCTTTTAATGTATCAGCGTTCGACATTTCTAATAAAGATTGTATTCAATACATCGAAGAAGCACTTAAACAATCTAAGCTAGACCCTTCATCAATTAATTTTGAGGTCACCGAGTCAGCCTATATCGAAAACTTTGACAAAGCCTCTACTTTTTTCAACAAACTAATAGCCTTAGGCTGTGACATCTCATTAGATGACTTTGGCACAGGTTACTCCTCATTAAGTTACCTTACGCAAGTACCAGCAAGTACCTTAAAAATAGATCAGCAGTTTATTCGTAATATGTTCCAGTCAGAACAAGAAAGGTTGATTGTGGATAGTATTATTAGTCTGGCACAAAATTTAGGGTTGCAGGTTTGTGCTGAAGGAGTAGAAACAAAAGAAGCATTTGAGTACTTGGCGAGTAAGGGTTGTCAGCAAATTCAGGGATATTACTTTGCTAAGCCTGTGCCTCTTTGCGAACTGCCAGCCATTGTTAATGAGATCAATACAAAAATAGAACAGATCAATGCGCCGGACGCTTTAAAGTCACCTTAATCATGTCATAAAAAACCCATCGATAAAGCCCTGTAATACACTTACACGGGTCTTTAACGCTTTAGCCCACACTACAAACTGGTGTACAACACCTTAATTTCTTGTGGTAATTGAGTACCTTCTAAAACATAACCGATAGTGTTTGGATTTTTAATCAGGTACTGAAACAAAGCTTGTTCATCAGCAATGACTTTCGCAGCACTACCCCGTCCAGTAAAGCGCATCTGAGCCCAAAATGTTTTAATACGTGACTCCGTTAAACCTATAACGGTCACATTAAACAAAGAACGTATTGAAGAGTTAAGTGGATAGGTCAGTGCTTGTCGGGATAAGCCGTTACTGAGTGTAACCTTCATCCCTAAATATGTTTTCTTAACTTGTTGCAATGACAGTTGCTGATCTTGACTTTGAGCACTGGCAATAACCCAAATCGAACGCTCACCTTGCAAAGCAAACGATTGTTTGGAGAAACATAATAGACAAATAATTGAAAGGTATACCCCAACTTTTAAAAGACCCATTCAGCCCCCAAAAGTACAAGTGTCGTGTCTTCCGGCTGAGTACTTAACGCAGGGTCGAGATCGTCTTGATCAAAAATTGTATGGTTCACTTCCGCTTTAAGAGCAATATTGTCGCCCACATCCCAACGCACACCGAAAATATAGCTATCTTGATCACTATGCGCTCGCACATTACTTAATTGATGATAAAGCCCTGCTAATGGGCTTAAAGCATCTATCGGCGGAATAAAGTCATTCATTGGTTTCAACGCGTCATCACGCTTAGCTGCAGTCAGGTGAAATAATAAGTTATCTAATTGATAGCCAACACTGATGTAATTGGCCCGTGTTTCTGCTAACAACGAAAAATCATGGTGGAAGTCGACCCACTCACCTTTAATAAAATAATCAAATGTTTCATAACTAAAGCCAACCTGAAAATAAGTCACTTCACCATCAATAGATAATGCTTGAGCGACTTCTGATAAACCAGCCTGCTCAGCGACATCACTGAGTTGTGAGAGCATTGGGTTTTTAACAAAAATATTGCCGCGATTGATCGAAGATTGTAGTTTTAATTTATCAAATGAAACTTCGAATACTAGTCCTGAAAAGGTATTTACATCGGTTGTATATTGCTCGCCGAGGTATTCAACATCACCATCAAACTGCCCAAGAAAGCCACTGACTGTCGCGGAAAAATCTTCACCAAAATAGGTATATGAAGCCTCACCGCCATCAAAATGATCGAACAAAACAGGGGAATACACTTCGCTAGGGGCTTGGATCCAATGGTAGCTATAACCAACATTAAGTACATTGCTATACATAAAGAACGGCGAACGTAACCGGCCGACCTTATAATTAACACCATGATCGGCAGCGTATTGTGCATAAAGCCATTCAATGCCCGATTTTAAATCACGATCAGCACGTCCCAACATTTGTGCTGTTGCTGACCAGTGCTGTGTTATTTGCCAATCTGCTTGCACGCCGATTAGGCTATGAGGTTTTAAAGAAGGGGTTTTATCATAGTCAATTGCATCAACATCATCATGATCTGCAACCCCAACAATGGCTCGCGCAAAGCCTGATATCTCAGGTTTTGAACTAGCAAGTGCGATATTGGAGTATCCTAAAACAGCTGTAACGAATACAGCTAGGTAAACACGTGACATACAGGAAACTAACATTTATCTAATCCAGTCCTTGGTTCATTCGGTTGTTTTATGTATTGAATAAACAACTTAACCTGTTTGTTATTGGAGTACAAGTTATCGGCTTAGAATAAAAATAAATAAGGCCGCAATGCGGCCTTATTACACAATAACCCTCATTAAAGGCTATTTATTATTCATGATCCAATGGCTTAGTAAGCGTACACCATGGCCAGTACCACCAGCAGGGTTTACACCTTTGTCAGCAGAAATTAATGCGTTACCAGCAATATCTAGGTGAACCCATTTAGTATCACCAGCAAATTGTTGCAAGAAGGTTGCCGCAGTTGTCGCGCCTGGGCCACCACTACCGATATTTGTTAAATCAGCAATTGGGCTTTTCAGCTTGTCTTTATAGCCTAATGGCAAGCGCCATACTTTTTCATCAACCGCTTTGCCTGAAACGGTTAGTTGAGATACTAAGTTATCATCTTCACTGAAGATAGCAGTGTAACGATCACCTAAAGCACGCACTTTCGAACCAGTAAGCGTTGCAACATCAACCATGATTTCTGGCTTATATTTATCACGCGCGTACCACATACCATCAGCAACAACCAAACGGCCTTCAGCATCGGTGTTTAAAATCTCAACACTTAAACCTTCTGCAGTTTCAACGACATCACCAGGAGCAACAGACGTTTCAGAAACCATGTTTGCCGCCATTGCCATTACAGCAACAACATTCACATCTGCTTCTTGTAATGCTAATGCTTTCACTGTACCTAATACAGCGGCAGCGCCGGCCATATCAGACTTCATGCGAGCAATTGATTTACCCGTTTTAACATTATAACCACCTGAATCAAAGGTGATTCCTTTACCAACAAGGGCAATAGGGGTATCGTTGTTTCCTTCCCAGTGTGCAACAACTAGGCGTGAACCTTCAGCTGAACCACGACCAACAGCATGTAGAGCACCCATACCTAGTTTTTTGATTTGACGTGGCTTTAATACCTTAACTTTAACGCCCAGTTTCTTTAATTCTTTTGCTGCAGCAGCAAAGTGAACTGGGTTCATTTCAGTTGGAACTTCTGAGGTTAAATCACGCGCTAAGAATACACCTGCTTCAACAGCTTCAAGTTGTTTGTAAGTTGTTTTTGCTTGTTGAGGTTGATTAACACGTAAACTGTAATTCTTCTCGGCAGGTTTTTTCTTTGATAGGTATTTATCAAATTTATAAGCACGTAAGCTAATGCCATGCGCTAATTCAGCAGCAAAGCTAGCGTTGCTTTGATTATCACTAATACCCTTAGTGAAGATTTGAATATCTTGGGCATCAGTTTTTGATAATTTAGCGCTTAAGCTTGCACCAATCTTATTGACAGCACCTGCATTTAGCTCTGTAGAATCACCTAAGCCAACAACAATAACGCGGTCAGCATCGATACCTGCTGGGGCTAATACTTCAACAACTTGCTTGCTGTCACCTTTAAACTTAGCAACAGACAATGATTTCATTAACTGGTCGTTAGACTGTTTATTTAATTGAGCAAGGCCTGCTGATGGTGTGTCGCCAGCTTGGAATACAACAATAGCGTCGGCTTTTTTAGCTTGGTCGCTAAAGTTAAATGTTTCAGCTTGTGCTGTAGCGGTAAGAGCAACAGAAAGCGATAGAGTCAAAAGAGACTTTTTAATAGACATAATTTCCTCAGAGAAATAGTTTAAGGTGCAGATTTATTGTTATTGTAAAAACCAACGAATTATGACATTTTATGTCTCTCGTTTGGGGATTATTTTACAAAAAACCTTAACAAATTGTTACATGATAACAAATCATGTAACGAGTGACGGAGAAGCTAATGAATTAGCTCTTCATTTCCCTCAATAAATTCACTGACTCCCCCATTTACGTGCAAATCACATATAAGTTTAGGCGACCCATCACTATTTAGCTCTAAATATCCCAAGCCACTTTGCTCGCTCAGCCGAACTTTATTATTATTTGCCAAGTTGCGTCCTTTGACTCTCATCGCACGGCGCTTAGTAAAGAAATTTAACGGAGACAACGAGCCATACAACCAACGGTTAAGTTTATCTAAAATACCAATCAAGGGCTGCGGAAATTGATTTTTGATCCCACTCGACGTTATTTGCCAAATTTTTGGGGACTGGTCGCTAAAACGCAATTCAATATCGTATACAAACGAATAGTGAACATCACCCGATAAGATGATGAAATGCTGCGGCGTTCGCGGATGCTTAAAAATATTAAGCATCGTGCTGGCCGACCCCGGGTGGGCCATCCAGTTTTCAGCATCCACTGCCAGCGGATGACCACAGGCTGTGACCATACGCTGAATAGTTTCAATCACTTTTACGCCAAAAATAGGCGCAGGTGAAACAAGAATAATTGAGTCATGTCCAATCAGCTCTTGTTGTAATTCACACATCGCCTCCCAATCCATCAAGCCAGATGGATGATTGATGTCCGTTTCTGAGCGCCAACGCCGAGTTCGGCTATCAAGCACCACTAATTTTGGCTGCGTTTCAACTGTATATTGCCATCCCGAAAATTGCAGTAAGTGGTCAATGAAGCGCTCTTGATTATGCTGATTAGGGTGTTGTTGATATTGGTCGGCTATCTGCCAAAAATCGCCCTTAAAGCGCGCTGGATCGTTACCCCAGCCTTGGCATAACCAGTAGCCAAATAGCGTGTTACCAATAATGCGTTTGGCAAATGGATTATTATAAGCCGCTTGCTCCCAACCAGCAGTTAAGTTCCAATCATCGGTGACATCATGGTCATCAAAAATCATATAGGTTGGTACGTGAGCCAATAAGCGTTGTACTTTATCAAGACCCGACACAAAAGCTCTTATCACAACCAACTCTTCGTCCCATAGCGCTTGATGCTCAGGTGTGATATCAACCCCTTCAAAGGTTATTTCTTGCCACAATGTTGGCGACCACACCAGCAAATACATCGCAATAGTTTCAGCGAAGCTAATCAAATGATTATGGGCATAGGTTGAAGTAAAAATCGCCTGTTTTTGCTGAGCCCGATACCACGTTGGTTGTGTGCTTGTTTGCGGTAAAATATTTTCACGTTGATAATATTGCCCTGCCAACTGGTGCAACTCTTCACTATCGCCAATATTAGCGTCAATAAAGGTTTCATCATGCAAACCAAGTAACGCAATCACTTGATGAATAGCATAAAGTGTCGGGCCAGCGACATGATCCGCGTAGATTTGATCTCCACTCATCATCAGTAATGCGGGGCGCTGCTTATTATCATCTAACACAGAGCCAACCAGACGATCACCTGCCAGTAAACTGTCGTCACTGTCGTGATGAGGGTTACGACAAGAGCCATGTAGCAGGTTATCAACCTCAAGTTGAACCATTAGTGACGGTCGCTTTTTCCCCGCATACACCAAATGACTAGCGATCTCTGCCAGCGACTTAACTTGCGAACCACACTGCAGGTGCAGGTCGTACTCTAAATAAGTATCTTGGGGTAACGACAGTTTTACATCCAGCAAGTGAATAACGGCATACTTACCGACACGAAAAGTCGTTAATACGTCAGAAGTTAATTTCACTTCTTCAATGACTTGTTCATCTTGATAACAACTAAATGTGCCTTGACACTCGAAAGGGCTAACCCACCATAAGGTAAACTGCTGTGCTGTAACACGACGTAGAATTGGTCCAGCTAATATCTCTGATAACACGAAACGATCCAATAAATTTACTCCAGAGCTGTTATCGCCCAAAATGTCATGAATAGCAAGCTCATCACAATTAAATTAACCCGACCCTCACAAAGATCACCGGATACAATACTCAATCAACTTAAAATGCGGTATATTCACACCAATTAATTAATCAATACCAACACCATCAATTAAGTCATCATCTTATGAGAAGGATTGGTATCAGCATTCTTCGGAGACTGTTATGCCAGCATTAGGCACGTTATACATTGTTTCTGCACCTAGCGGTGCCGGTAAGTCGAGTTTAATTTCAGCATTGATTGAGAAAAACACTAATAATGACTTACAAGTATCAGTCTCTCATACCACACGCCAACCTCGTCCAGGAGAGGTTAACGGTCAACATTATCATTTCGTAGACGTTGATGGTTTTAAATCATTAATCAATGACGGTGTATTCTTTGAATGGGCTGAAGTATTTGGCAACTATTACGGTACATCACGTACGGTCATCGAGCAGCAGTTAGCGAATGGTATTGATGTATTTCTTGATATCGACTGG
The DNA here is from genome assembly GCF_030689115.1 of Psychrobium sp. 1_MG-2023. Classification (NCBI taxonomy): domain Bacteria; kingdom Pseudomonadati; phylum Pseudomonadota; class Gammaproteobacteria; order Alteromonadales; family Shewanellaceae; genus Psychrobium; species Psychrobium sp. 1_MG-2023. Next base: position 15,578 of record NZ_JAUYVJ010000045.1, read on the forward strand.
CAAGGTGCGCGCCAAGTGAAAGAACTCATGCCACAAGCCAAAGGTATTTTCATTTTACCACCGTCTCGTACTGAGCTTGAACGACGCCTCGTTGGCCGTGGAACTGACAGTGATGAAGTGATCGCTTCACGCATGCAAAAAGCGATAAGTGAAATGTCACATTATAATGAGTATGATTATTTACTAATTAATGATAGCTTTGAACAAGCATTACAAGATTTTGATGCAATAATTAAAGGAAATCGCCTAATCCAGCAGCAGCAAGCAATAAAACATTGCGATATGCTAAAAGATCTATTGGCAGAGTAGCTTAAATCGAGTACACTTTTGCGTCATTTTTTTACCCATTAATTAATAGGAGTTATCCATGGCTCGCGTAACAGTTGAAGATGCTTTAGATCAAGTTGGCAACCGTTTTGACTTAATCCTAGTGGCAGCGCGTCGTGCTCGTCAGTTAGCAAACGGCGGCCAAGAGGCTCTAGTTGAAGAAGAAAACGATAAGCCTACAGTAGTAGCGCTACGTGAAATCGAAAAAGGTCTAGTGACCAATGAAACAATGGATGAGTGTGAGCGCTTAGTTCAACGTGAACAAGAAGCTGCAGAGCTAGCGGCAGTTGCTGCTATTGCTGAAGGTCGCATCGGTTAATCCACGCTGCCCCCTCATCCTAATATTATCGGGGTGATCATTGTATCTTATAGAAAACCTTGTCGAGGTAGTGTCTAGCTACCTCGAACCATCTCATGTTAAAGAGATAGAACAAGCCTATCGCGTTGCCAAAGCGGCTCACGAAGGTCAATTCCGTTCCTCTGGTGAACCTTACGTTACCCATCCTGTTGCTGTGTGCCAAATCTTGGCTGATATGCGTCTTGATCACGAAACATTAATTGCAGCCTTACTGCATGATGTCATCGAGGACACGCCAGTAACCCAAGAAGAATTAGCTGCCGAGTTTGGTGAAACGGTAGGTGAGCTTGTTGAAGGCGTATCTAAGTTAGATAAGCTAAAATTCCGTAATCAACAAGAAGCCCAAGCAGAAAACTTCCGAAAAATGATGATGGCGATGGTGCAAGATTTACGAGTGATATTAATCAAACTCGCCGATCGCACGCATAACATGCGCACCTTAGGATCATTACGCCCCGATAAACGACGTCGTATTTCCCGTGAAACACTCGATATTTATGCACCGATCGCCAATCGCCTCGGTATCCATAATATAAAGTACGAACTTGAAGAGCTTGGCTTTAAAGGTTTGTACCCAAATCGTTTCCGCGTTTTAAGCGAAGTCGTGCGTTATGCTAAAGGCAACCGCAAAGAAGTACTACAAAACGTTGAGCAAGAAATTAGCGGACGTATTGAAGAAGCGGGCATCAAAGCAGAAATCGTCGGTCGTCAAAAGAACCTTTACTCAATCTATAACAAGATGCGCAGTAAAGAGATCCAATTTGAAGATGTGATGGACATTTATGCCTTCCGCATTATCGTTGACGACATTGATACCTGTTACCGCTGTTTAGGCGCTATGCACACGCTATATAAACCGCGTCCAGGTCGTTTTAAAGATTATATTGCGCTACCTAAGGCCAATGGCTATCAATCGTTGCACACTTCGTTATTAGGCCCTCATGGTATCCCAGTGGAAGTACAAATTCGTACCGATCACATGGACCAAATGGCCGATAAAGGGGTTGCTGCCCATTGGGTTTATAAAAATGATGACGATCAAGGCACTACGGCACAAATTCGTGCCCGTCGTTGGATCCAAAGTCTTCATGAACTACAGCAAAGTGCGGGTAACTCGTTTGAGTTTATTGAAAACGTTAAAACCGATTTATTCCCGGAAGAAATTTACGTCTTCACCCCTGACAGCCGTCTACTAGAATTACCAGCAGGTTCAACAGCAGTCGATTTCGCTTATGCGGTACATACCGATGTCGGTAACTCTTGTGTTGGCGCACGTATTGACCGTCAGGCATACCCGTTAAGCCAACCACTGGCGAATGGTCAGACAGTAGAAGTCATCACTGCACCGGGTTCACAGCCTAACGCAGCTTGGTTAAACTTTGTTGTTACCGCTCGAGCACGCTCTAAAATTCGTCAAGTATTAAAGAGCCGTCACACGGAAGAGTCTATTAAGCTTGGCCGTCGTCTGCTCAAACATGCGATGGGCGATATCGATTTAGATACGCTCGACCCAGCCAAAGTCGAACAAGTGGTTAAAGACACCAACAATGAAAGTTTCGACAGTTTATTGTCTAACATTGGTTTAGGTAACGCGATGAGCTTAGCCATTGCCCATCAGCTTTCTGATGGTAATTTAAGCAATGGTAATAGTGACCATAAAGTCGCGATCAAAGGCGCTGAAGGCATGTTAGTGACTTACGCTAAATGCTGTCGTCCTATACCTGGTGATCCTATCATTGCTCATTTAAGTCCGGGGAAAGGTTTGGTTATTCATATCGAATCTTGCGCCAATATCGCAGGGTTTGAGAAAGAAAAAGATAAATACCTTCACGTGCAGTGGGATAATGACGGGGAAGAAGAATACGTTACCGCTATCCGTGTCGATATGGTTAACCATCAGGGTATCTTAGCTGCGGTAACCACGGCAATTGCTCAAGCGGGAGCGAATATCCATTCGATGACCACAGAAGAAAAAGAAGGCAAGATTTATACAATCGATGCTAACTTAAGTGTCAAAGACCGTATCCACATGGCTAACGTATTACGTAAAGTTCGTGTATTACCTGATGTGATTAAAGTATTAAGAACTAAACATTAATTGGAAGAGAGTTATCATGGCAAATAAAGAAATTATTTCGACTGACAATGCACCACAAGCGATTGGCACATATAGCCAAGCGGTTAAAGTTGATAATACAGTGTACCTTTCTGGGCAAATCCCACTGGTTCCAGCAACCATGGAAATGGTAAGCGAAGACTTTGCAGAACAAGTTGTTCAAGTATTTGAAAACTTAAAATCTGTGTGTGAAGCATCAGGCGGTTCAATAAACGATATCGTTAAGCTTAATATCTTTATGACAGATCTTAATAACTTTGCTACGGTTAATGAAATCATGGCTAAATACTTCAGCCAACCTTACCCTGCTCGTGCAGCGCTAGGTGTGCGTGCTTTACCAAAAGGCAGCCAGGTTGAAATGGATGGGGTAATGGTTCTGTAAATCCAAGACCCTATAAAAGGCCGCTGTACTGTCATTTTGGTGACTTACAGCGGCTTTTTTGTATCACCTAGTTTTTTGTACTATTGACATTAGTGAGGTTATTGTTGAAATTAATAAGCCTATCCATTACCCCAAGTAACCACTATGTTACAGCGAACTAGTATGTTGGCATCACCGTTAACCGACCTTAAAGGGGTTGGGGCTAAAATGGCTGAGAAACTGGCCAAGCTTGAACTTTATACCATTGAAGATCTACTGTTTCACCTACCTAATCGTTATGAAGATCGCACTACACTCTATACGTTAAATCAAATTCGCCCTGGTGATCATGTTAGCTTTATCGCAACTATCGAATACAGTGAAATTTTAGATGGCCGTCGTAAACGATTGATTTGCCATGTCAGTGATGACTTTGGCCGTGCCTCATTGGTCTTTTTTCATTTTAATGCCAGTCAGAAAAACGCACTGGCCACAGGTAAAACGATTCGCTGTTTTGGCGAGATAAAGATTGGCGCACGTGGCTTAGAGGTGGTACATCCTGAATATAAGCTAATCAGCGAATACTCCAATACAGCATTAGAAGAAACACTAACCCCGGTTTATCCGGCAACGGACGGTGTCAAGCAATTAACCTTAAGAGGCTTAGCGAACCAAGCAATTGATTATTTAAAGCGCTATCAAATTAATGATCTGTTACCCGCAGGGCTTTATCCCGAGCAAACGTCATTAACCGAGGCCTTGTTGTTTATCCACCAGCCACCACCCGATGCAGATATTGAGCTATTGACGCTGGGTCAGCACCCAATGCAACAGCGGTTAGTTATCGAAGAACTGATCGCCCACAATTTATCAATGCTGCAAGCACGTGAGCAATCACAACAGCTCATTGCCAATAAGGTTGAGCCGACGAACCCGCTTGAGTCACAATTTCTAGCACAGCTACCTTTCGCACCAACAGGCGCACAACAACGAGTAATAGCTGAGATAAAACAAGATCTAAATCAACCTAAGCCGATGATGCGTTTAGTGCAAGGGGACGTCGGTTCAGGTAAAACGCTCGTGGCAGCAATGGCTGCATTAGGTGCTCTATTTCAGCAGCAACAAGTCGTATTAATGGCTCCAACGGAATTATTAGCCGAACAACACGCCCTAACATTTGCTCAATGGTTGGAGCCTCTAGGTATCAAAGTAGGTTGGCTTGCCGGTAAACTCAAAGGCAAAGCACGTACAAAGACACTTGAGCAGATTGCCAGTGGTGAAATTCAAATGCTCGTTGGTACTCATGCGGTGTTTCAACAAGAAGTCGAATACAATAATTTGGTGTTGGTAATCATTGATGAACAGCATCGCTTTGGTGTACATCAACGCCTTGCGTTACGAGAAAAAGGCATGCAGGGGCAATTCTATCCACATCAATTAATCATGACAGCCACGCCAATCCCTCGCACTTTGGCGATGACGGCCTATGCCGACCTTGATACTTCAATTATTGATGAACTGCCCCCTGGTCGAACGCCTGTAACGACTGTTGCAGTGAGCGATCAACGACGCAATGAAGTCATTGAGCGTGTACGCCAGGCCTGTTTAGCTGGACGACAGAGTTATTGGGTCTGTACACTGATTGATGAGTCTGAGGTGTTACAGTGTCAAGCAGCTGAACAAACGGCTCAGGAACTTAATACGATTTTGAGTGACTTAAACATAGGTTTAGTACACGGTCGTATGAAAGCGAAAGAAAAACAATTAGTGATGGAACAGTTTAAGCAAGGTGAGATTCATCTGCTGGTTGCTACAACTGTCATTGAAGTGGGCGTTGATGTGCCCAATGCAAGTTTAATGATTATTGAAAACCCTGAACGCTTAGGGTTGGCTCAGTTGCATCAGTTAAGGGGACGTGTTGGCCGTGGCAGTATCGAAAGTCACTGTGTATTGCTATATCACAGTCCACTGTCGATGACCGCGAGTAAACGTTTAGGCGTATTACGCGATACTAACGATGGTTTTATCATCGCACAAAAAGATTTAGAAATCCGCGGCCCGGGAGAAGTATTAGGCACCAAGCAAACTGGATTAGCGGACTTAAAAATAGCGGACTTAGTAAGAGATCAGCAATTGATCCCATTAGTCGGCCATTTAGCACCCAAGTTAGTTGCCCATTATCCAGAATGGGTTAACCCAATTGTAAAGCGTTGGTTAGGCAATCGTAGCCATTATAATCAAGCTTAAAATGTTGAGGGAAGGTTATGCAACAAAGTGAACAATCAGAACAAAAGAATTCAATGATGGTATATATCATTGCAGCAGTCATATTAATTGGCACCACGGTCGGCGTTATTCTTTACAATAGCACTAACAAGGCGCCCGAAATAAGCGAGATCCCCGACCCAGAGCCCGTAATGACAGAGTCCGTCTATACGCCTGAGCCCGAGCTAGAACCAGAGCCAATGACTCAAGAGGCTATTGATCCCGTCGAGACGCCTGAGATGGTTGAGCAACCTCAACCAGAAATTGTCACTCCACCGCCATTACCATCCTTGGAAGCATCTGACCCTGTCGTACTCGAAAAAACGCTACAACTGTCATGGCTACCTCAGCTCTCTTCAACATTGCTGCATAAAGATATCCTACTTAACTTTGTCACATTTACCGACAATTTTTCACGTGGTGATTTGGCCACAAAGTTTTCACCGATTAATAAGCCAAATAATAAGTTTTCAGTGTATGAAGTAGATAATGAGATTTACCTAGATGAAGCTAGTTATCAGCGCTATAGCCATTATGTTGATATTATTAATTCATTAAATATCGATCTCGCAGTTAAACATTATCAGTATCTGATGCCTTTAATTAACCAAGCTTACAGTGAGCTAGGCTACCCTGACGACAGCTTCAATGACACACTAATTAGTGCCATAGAGGTCATGCTAGATGCGCCCACAATTCGTGAACCGATAAAGCTTATCGCACCATCAGCAATGTACAAATTTGCGGATAGCGAACTAGAGTCATTACCAGCAGCACAAAAACTCATGCTGCGTATGGGGCCGGAAAACACGACCAAACTCCGCCCTAAGCTACAGCAAATACAACGAGCATTATCGGAGCTATAGCGGCTCAATGCATGCCGGAACGACTAGGTTAAGGTGCCACAACCTAACATCCTGAAAGGGTTTAATTCAGGAACTTTGTGTGGCTGTTAAGTGCGAGATTCCGGCTACAAGCATGCCGGAACGACGAGGTTAAGGTGCCACAACCTAACATCCTGAAAGGGTTTAATTCAGGAGCTTTGTGTGGCTGTTAAGTGCGAGATTCCGGCTAAAAACATGCCAGAGCGACAAGGTTAAGGTGTCACTACCTGTCATCCTGAAAGGGTTTAATTCAGGAACTTTGTGTGGCTGT
>NZ_JAUYVJ010000046.1:0-20946 GCF_030689115.1 Psychrobium sp. 1_MG-2023
TGCTTTTTTCATGTGAATCTCCTTGCAGTTAGCATACGAGAAAATTCTACGTTTGACTTCGATTATTTTAGGGGAGGATTACCAATGAGCTACGGCTTTTTTGTTGTCTCAAGATAAAATTATTTGTCGCCCTGAAAGTGTTTAATTCAGGAGCTTGCTTTATTGCAGAAATAAATCCGCAGGTACAGTAAGCAAGCGTTGTCATGTGAATGAAAGAGGTTGTGCATTCATCTAGTGCGGCTCCAAAACAACACTTTTATTAAGAAGGTGTGACTGTCCTTTTTTATTCTGTTTTTTATTCTCAGATTGTGTCTAGAGGAAAGCTAACGGGTTAAATTAAAGAGAGGCATAGACGTACAAAGCCGCTTAGCAGCGGCTTTCGGTTCTTTATGATTTATTTGAATTATTAACTTTATTTAAAAATGATTTTAGTTGTAAGTGAAATTGGGCATTCGATACGATTTCTCCGATTGCCAATGATAGTTCATCTTTGTTATCTGCGACAGAGTGATTTAATCCTCTAACAATAGTAACAGGGTAGACCTCATCCGAGCGTTTAATTTTAAAAATCTCGGATGAAAAATCGATATTATCAGATGAGATATGAACCTCTTTAAAGCCTGTTTTTACTCGTGGTTGGTAAAAGCTTATCTTCCCCAGCGGCTGTGGTTCAGTTTTATATTCAATGAGTTCTAGAAACTTTATTTCAAGATTTAAAAAATTACTCAGAGAAAGTTGTAACTCCTTCAGGATATCATCTATTTCAGCTTCATTCTGAATAACGTTGTCAGCAGCTATTTTTCCTTTCTGCAATAACTTGTCAAAGTTTAAAGACATATTTCACTCCTCATGGTCTCGTAATTTCACACATAATAGGCAAGTGGTCAATTAAGTTACCCCTATTTTCAAAGTCATTGATAAAACCAACTTCCTCTATGACCTTGGTGCTTTGTTCGTTTAGATGCCAAGTCCCTTTCCCTAGAAAACTACCGGAAAACATTATTTGGTCATATGTGTGCCATATAGTACCTTGAAACTCTTTGTATTTGTGAGTACCTGATCTAAATGCCTCATTATCAGCTAAGTGATTATACTTTTTTTCTGACACAACACTTCTCCAGAATGGATTATAAAAATACTCATTCGGGTATTTCCTAACTGCATCATGACAGCGAGATGCATTTAAATGATTCCGTATGCTTTCATCATAGGGATTATCATTAAAGTCGCCCATTACGATAACGTCTTCATTTTGAGACATTAATGCTTGCGCAGATGAATAAACAATTGTTGCTGCTGATTTCCTCCGATCTTCTCCACCATGAAGGCGACTAGCCCAATGACATAAAAATAAATGGATCCTTTTATTATCATCCAAATTAACAATTTCAACTAACTGTGCAGCCTTAACTGTATTACCAGTGATAGATTTTGACAGATAATGCAGATGGCTTAAATGAATTTTTCTAGTATTATAAATAACAGCAATATCAAACCTTGTTCTGCCAAGCTTACACGTTAAGTCTAGCATTTTTATATCGATTAAACGTGAGCCCAAGTATGTATTAATATATGCGACATCGTCAGACGAGACCTCGCAAATTGCAATTAAATCACAAGACAATTCTGTAATTAGCTTTTCGATGTGTTTACATATTGTCGCATACGTTCCTTGGTTGGCTTTCGAGCTGGCTTTTGGGGCTGCTGGTGATAATGCTGTATTCCACCAAGCCATTCTTAGGTTATACAACAACATTAATTTTATTTCTCCAAAAGTAAGATACAATGTATCTATCAGTATTATCACAAATTTTAATATTAACGTCACTTTAAGCAGTAATGTAATTTGAACGATATAAGAGATCAACTAATATTATGTTAACCTGACGCTTACTCTCCTTTGATCTTCTTCCAGTTTTGTTAAACTATTTCATTTTTAAAATGGAATTACAATGAAGCGGTTAGTCGTAAGCTTAATGGTCATAGCTATCGCAGGGTGTAGCACAGCTAATAACATTGAAACAATTACTCCGAAAGAAGCGGTGGTCAAATACAGTAAAATTGAAGGCTATCAGGATAGGTTTACTAACATCTATAAACAAAAGGACAGTCATAAATTTGTGCTCATAAGTTGTGAAATTAAAAACCTCTACTAGGGTTATATTTTCTCGCTATGGATAGCAACTATGACTCGCGCACGAAACCAGTTAATTGACTTAAATGCTACACCTTATTATCACGTGATTAATCGTTGTGTGCGGCGTAGTTTTTTATGTGGTAATGACCCATACAATAACAAAAATTATGACCATCGGCGGCAATGGCTTATCAAACGGATTAAGTTCTTATCATCTGTTTTTTCAATCAATATTGCCGCCTATGCCATCATGAGCAATCACTATCACTTGGTGTTACAAGTCGATAAAGGTGCTGTTGATAGTTGGTCGATGAATGAAGTGATTGACCGATGGTATCAATTGTTTAATGGTCATGTATTAATTGACAATTATTTAGTTCATGGCGCTTGTTCGCAGGGTGAAATGATACAAATTAAAGCGCTAATCCAGTGCTGGCGAGAGCGTTTATATGACATTTCATGGTTTATGAAATGCTTAAACGAGCATATATCGCGCCGGGCGAATAAAGAAGATCAATGTACAGGTAAGTTTTGGGAGGGACGATTCAAATCACAAGCCTTGCTTGATGAAACAGCACTTTTAAGCTGCATGGCCTATGTTGATTTAAACCCCATCCGAGCAGGTGCTGCACAGAGCCTTGAACAAAGCGATTTCACCTCAATTCAAGAGCGTATAAAGCAGTTCAAGTCATATCAACAACATAAAAATAAACCGAAACCAGACTACCACCCCCATGTTCAGCCACTGACGCTATTGCCCTTTACTGCAACAGGCGATTCGAAAGCGTTGCCGTTTTCCTATGCTGACTATTTTGAGTTAGTTGATTGGAGTGGACGTCATATCGATCCTAAGAAGAATGGCTATATAAGCGATAATGAACCGAAAATATTAGACGCGTTGGTCATTGATAGTGACGCTTGGTTACAAAGCGTAAAAGAGTTTAGGCGTCAGTATGGTAATTTCGCTGGTGGTGAATTTAGGCTTAGAGATTGTGCAGAAATGCATGGCCGTTGTTGGTATAAGGGTGTTGGTTAACCGTCTAATATTAAGCATAAAATTATAGTGACTTCTTTAGGGTTAGCTAGTAATGTCTGACACAACAAAATTGTGACGTATTAAAGTAATTTACAATTAATTTTGTGCTTTGTTTTAATATGATATTTAATGTTGAAGAGAACAGAAGGGCAAAGTGAAGCTTCTATGTTTAAGCCTGTCCTCTTTCTGTCGTAATTATCACTTGAGCGTGGATGCAGCCATGGTGGCTGTTAAATAGCATCCATGCTACTTCTGCTTGTCCTATCAAACTGCAACAGCTTAAATGCCAAGTCTGATTACTTGGCAAAGGTGTGACTGTCCCTTTTATATCTACTTGTCCTATTCCTTTTATAGTAAACGGAAAAGAGTGCCTGTCCCTTTTGTGTTACATTTCTGATTAATCTGAGTTGCCTTGAATTGTGATGCGCACCGCGCTACACTTTTGGGCGATCAAATCATTTAAACATAAGGGCCTGAAGAAATACTTTGAAACAGGAAGTACTTCTGGAATACAGCCTAAACATCAAAGAAAATTGAGAATGCAGCTGGCAGCAATTGATACCGCTCAAGCAATTGAAGATATAAATTTACCTGGCTTTAAGCTTCATCCACTCAAAGGTAATCGAGATGGAATTTGGTCTATCACCGTAAATGGAAATTGGCGCATCACTTTTGAATTCATTAATGGCAATGCGTTTATCTTAAACTACGAGGACTATCACTAATGAGTATGCATAATCCACCACATCCGGGTGAGTTCATTTATGAACTTTATCTGGAACCATCTGGCCTAAGTTGTCGTTTCTTGGCGAAACAACTTGATGTAGCATCATCAACGTTAAATCGTATATTGAAAGGGCAAAGTGGAATTTCACCAGAAATGGCACTTCGTTTATCTAAAGCACTAGGACGTTCACCAGAGAGTTGGCTTTCGTTGCAAGATAATTATGATCTTTGGCATGCAAAGCAGAATGTTAATCTAACTCGAGTACACGCCGTCAACTTTGCAATAGCGTAAACGAAATGTAACAAGCCTATAAAGGCTGATCCGCAATGAATTCACATTCGTTGCAAAAGCAAAAGGCGCAACAAAGTGCGCCTGCATTGTTCACGTCTAATGGGAGCGTTCCCCAACTTATAGCCATAGTGCTGCAAATTGAGATGTGTATTAAAGCGGCCCAACGCAGCAACAATTAAATATCATTGAACGTTGCATATATAGAAGATCTCAGATGAAATCAGTGGCTCTTTTGGGGTGGTTATAAAACCTCTTAATTTTGTTAAACTATTTTATTTTTAACATGGAATTTAGATGAAGCGATTAGTCGTAAGTTTAGTGGCATTAGCTATCGCTGGGTGTAGTACGGCGAATAACATTGAAACAATTAGCCCTAAAGAGGCTGTCGTAAAGCATAGTGACATTGAAGGGTATCAAGATAGGTTCGCTAATATCTATGGCAAGTTTTCAGACTACCCGGCAACGTGTCAGAAAGATTGCTACCCACCAAGTGAGTTGATTCAATGTGAATCATCAATGCAAGGCTGTGAGTATGTCGGCTCAAAGCCTACAATTAATTTAGAGGCAGGCTTTACTATTCAATGGTTAGGGCATGCTAGCTTTGTCATTAATACCGCTGATGGGCAACAGTTTTTATTTGATCCGGTTTCAGCGCAATTTGATTGGCCAGTTAATTGGGCGTTTCGTTTAAGTGAGGGCTTTAATCGTAACCTGCCAACACAGCTCAGCGCGGGTGTGCTCAATAAAACAGCTGCGGTGATGTATTCGCATATTCATTATGATCATTTTAATAAAGATGATATTGCAAAAATCGGCTCTAGTGCTCAATTTCTAACGCCATTAGGCTTTGCAAAGCAATTTCCTGAAGATGGTTATGATGTGACTGAAATGGCTTGGTATAGCAGCAAACAGTTAGGTCAAGTGACCGCTAATTTTGTGCCCGCACATCATTTTAGTAGCCGTATCTTGGTGCCATTTATTCATGAAGATCATAATGCCACGCTATGGGGAGGCTGGGTGCTAGAGTATCAAGGCAAAAAATTATTCTTTGCAGGTGATACGGGGTATTCGCCACACTTCAAAGATATTCAAGAAAGATATGGTGATATTGATGTCTGTTTAATACCGATCGCATCGTATTTTAGCGAAGAGCACCCTAAATGGTATCGTAAAGTACATACAACCCCAGAAGATGCACTACAGGCTGCAACTGATCTCAATTGTAAAGTGATGATCCCGTGGGGTTATGGTAATGCGAGTTGGCAGATGGGCGATCGTACTTCGCACTCAGCATTGTTTCGTTTATTACATATGAAAGATCAATTGAACTCTAATATACCTTTATATATTTTAAATGAAGGTGAGCAGGTGAAATTGTAAATTTAATGGTAACTAACGCTTTGTAAGTAACGTCTTACTGTCAGTGTTGTCATTTGCATTAGAAACTAATAGCTTCGGTAGAGGATTCACGGAGCTATGCTTTCTCGCGTTGACATTGCCAACACACCTCAAAGGCCGCATCGTTCTTTTCAAAACAGCCTTGGCACAACCACTCACTGCCATGGTTTTGATTTTGTGACGCATCAACAATTGTCATTGCTCGGTCAAAGTCGGCGTCATTAACTACCCAAAGTTCAGGCCATGCATCAAAAACTGAAATCTCGCCTAATGCGCCTTGCGCAAATTCATTTTTAACAAACACCTCGATACGCTGCGCTTCGACAAGGTTTTTCATGTTATTGACTAGAAAGCTATTTTCATTACTGTAGATTAACTTCATATTGAGTATCCGTAGGGGTAGCTATGTTTACTTAAGCTATTTTCACTTAAGGTATGTAATTGGTTAGCTTACCCCTGTGGGTCACATAATGAAAGGTCAGTGAGTTCTCTCTGTCTTTCATTAAACTTGTCTTTGTAGGTTTACTAGTGGTTAGCCACCACTAACGCTTAACTTCATACCAATGCTTCTCAAGGTATTCACGCTCGCCGCCGATATACCGGGCGAAATTGATTAGGTTATCTGTTCACTTAACTTGTCGCGATGATGGGCGCGTGTAAGATCTAAATAGGGCCCTTTGGGAATAATACCCGTTGGATTAATCGTCTCGTGGCTGCCGTAGTAATGCGCTTTGGTGTATTCAATATTGACGGTGTCAGCAATCCCTTCCACTTGGTATAAATCGCGTACATAGCCAGAGAGGTTAGGGTAGTCGGCAATGCGACGTAAATTACATTTAAAGTGGCCGACATACACAGCATCAAAGCGAATTAGGGTAGTAAATAATCGCCAGTCTGCCTCTGTAATAGTATTACCAGTTAAATATCGTTGGTAGGCTAAGCGCTTTTCTATCACATCTAATGCATCAAATAGTTCAATGACCGCTTCGTCATAGGCTTCTTGCGTTGTTGCAAACCCTGCACGGTAAACACCATTATTAATCGTTGGATAAATAAAATCGTTAAGCTCATCAATTTCACTTAATAACTCCGGTGGGCAAAAGTCACCTTGCAGAGCACCGACTTGATCAAAAGCGGAGTTAAACATACGAATGATTTCAGAAGACTCATTACTGACAATAGTCTGCGTTTGTTTATCCCATAAAATAGGAACAGTGACTCGACCGGTATAATCCGCGTGAGCCGCGGTATAAATTTCATGTGCATACTGTGCATTAAAGATTGGGTCGCTAATCACCCCATCACCTTCGGCAAAGGTCCAGCCTTGCCCACCCATGTAAGCGTTAACGATAGAGATTGAAATCATCTCTTCTAAGCCCTTTAGCTTACGATAAATCATTGTGCGATGTGCCCAAGGGCAGGCGAGTGATACATAGAGATGATAGCGATTAGGCTCTGCTTTGAAACCGGCTGTGCCAGAAGGTCCTGCACTGCCATCAGCAGTGATCCAATTGCGAAAACTAGGTGTGGTGCGTTCGAATCGACCGCCTGATTTTTTAGTGTCGTACCATTGGTCATGCCATTTTCCGTCGACTAATAATCCCATGAGTTTACTCCAAAATAATTAATGTGTTGTGATGATTGATATGAGTTAGCGGGCTGTATCATTGTTAGTGGGCTAAAAAAGCCCACGTTGATAATCCAAAAACGCTTGGCGAACTTCAGCTTGAGTATTCATTACAAAGGGGCCTCCACGCGCAACGGGTTCGTTCAGTGGTTGTCCTGCGATGAGTAATAACCGAGTTGATTGTTCCTTTGCTGCCAAGTGAACGGCATCCCCATCGGATAAAATACCAAGGCCTTTTGCCTTCAGTGTTTTTGGTTCATTGTTTCCTATAATTTGAACGAGGCCTTCAAGGACATAAATGAATGCGTTGTGGCCTAGGGCTAGCGATTGTTTAAACTCACTTTGGGCAGATAACTCAATGTCCATATAAGTAGGGTAGACATAATTATTTCGGACAGGTCCAATTGTGCCCTGATCTGTTTTACCTGCAATCACTTTGACACTCCCCCCACTTTTTAAGCGTTCAGTGGTGATGCTTTGTGGTGAATACTCTTGGTAATCAGGGGCTGTCATTTTGTTGCATTTAGGTAAGTTGACCCATAATTGAAAGCCTTGTAGTAGGCCATTTTCTTGCTCTGGCATTTCAGAATGTAAAATGCCACGACCAGCTGTCATCCATTGCACTCCGCCTGGTTCAATAACACCTTCATGACCTGCATTATCTTTATGGCGCATTTTTCCATTGAGTAAATACGTTACCGTCTCAAAGCCGCGGTGAGGGTGTTCTGGAAACCCGCCGATATAATCTTGTGCTTGATCACTTTCAAAGCAATCGAGTAATAAAAAGGGATCAAGCATATTTAAATCAGGTGAACCAATAATGCGTGTTAACTTTACGCCGTCACCATCTGCGGTGTTGATGCCCGAATAAGTGTGAATTAAGCTTCTGTTACTCATGGTGTTCCTCTGATGTATGATTAGTGTTAAGTGTCGATGTCTGTTGAAGGAACATTGATTTAACTTGTTGTGCGGTTGTCTAACGCATAAGCACCAGGACCTTGGGCTACTAGCATTAAAAAACCGCCCGCAATTGCAATATTTTTCATAAACATGCCCATTTGCATTTGGTCAGAAAAATCTGCATGAAATATCACCGCAGAAATAACGCTAAATCCAGCTAATGCGGTTGCGACAAGCTTGGTTTGCCAACCCACTATAATCGCTAGGCCGCCCAAAACTTCTAGGGCTATAACGATTGGCAGTAACATACCGGGCACTCCCATTGCTTCCATGTATCCTTGAGTGCCGGCATACGATGAGATTTTACTTAAGCCTGACATAAAGAAGATAGTTGCTAGAAATAGACGGCCTGCTGGTGCGCTGATTGATTGTATTACTGTGTTATTACTCATAAGGTTTCTCCAATGTATTTTATGTGATTAGCGATTCGATAAGTAAATTTTAGTTGTTGATTAAATTTCAATAAACAGTAATATTTGTAAATAATAATTCACTAAAATAGAACAATGTTGTTTTGGTTTAACAGATAAGGGATGCAAGATGGGGCAACTAGAAGACATGGCGTTGTTAGTACGTATTGTCGACGCTGGTGGAATAGGCAAAGCAGCAGACCAGTTAAGTATGGCTAAATCAGCAGTCAGTAAGCGCTTAAAAGATTTAGAAACTCGCTTAGGGACTCAGTTGTTGTCACGGACGACACGAAAATCAACGTTAACAGAAGCGGGTTCTTTGTATTATCAACGCGCAATGACCATTATCGATGAGGTTGCCGAGTTAAACGCACAAACACAAGAAGTGAAAACATCGTTATCGGGGAAACTAAAAATAACGATGCCATTATCTTTTGGTTTATTACATTTAGCGCCAGTGATTGATGAGTTTTCTAAACTTCACCCAAAGCTGAATTTACAGATTGATTTCGTTGATAGGCATATTGATCTACTCGCGGAAGGCTATGAGCTGGCAATCAGGATTGCTGAATTGAAGGACTCTAGTTTAAAAGCAAGACGCTTAACTCCTATTCATCATGTGCTATGTGCCAGCCCTGATTACGTTGCTAAGCGCGGAGAAATTGAAACAGTAGAACAACTTCACAATCAAGACTTTTTACAATACGCCAATCTAGGGCAAACCGGAACAAGCCAAGGTAAGGTCAGTCTGACCGATAAAGACGGCATAATACATACAGTGCAACTCAATACCGTGATCACGGCAAACAATGGTGATTTTCTAAAGTCGATGTCGATTAACGGCAAAGGACTTTGCTTTTTACCTACGTTTATCGCTTATGAAGCAATTCAATCAGGGGAGCTGGTGACGTTAATGAATGATTTTCAGTTACCAGGTCTTAATGCTTATGCCGTGTACCCGCAAACTCGATTTTTGTCTGAACGTTGTCGTGCGTTAATTGATTTTATCGCTCAGCGTTTTGGCGATAAGCCGTATTGGGATGAGTATTAAATAAAAAGGCACTGCTTTTAGCAGTGCCCTGATAAAGTGTGATACTTGAATGATAGACAACTCACTTAAAAGTCAATGAGGCTTGTTTTAGCATTTCGGTAATTTGCTCCACAATATGCTTAGAGCTTTGCGGTTCAAAGGCTTTTATGCGCGGGGTATGGATATGGCCCACAGGTAAGGTTAAGTTTAATTTATCGCGCAGTGCAATAGAGCGATAAGATATTTCATTTGATAGATAGCTACCACCAGAGCCTTGCACAGAGGTTTGACCCTCTAGCTGAGCTAAATTTTTGGCGTTAAACTCACCATTCTCAAGAGTCGTGACTTGGTGATTATCATTGATTTGATAGGGACCTTTGGCTTGTTGCATCTTTTTTGCTGGCAGTGAGAACTCAACAAACTCATCGCCTTGGTGATATTGACCGTTTAGTAAAGGAACAAGAGGATTAGTTGGGCTTGCGCCTGTGATGACATTCCTATTGCCGGGTATCGTTGCCGAGCGGCGTTTACCAGGGAAACGTTCCAAGTCAAAATGCTCGCGCCCCATTGAGATGGTGGCGATTAAATCGATACGTTGCTCTGTTTGCATTAATGGTGTCAGGATTCGTTCGATTAAGTCTTGGTCAAAATCATCAAACCGTACAGGGATCATCACCGATTCAATTTGAGTTTTGACACCGTTTAGCTCGATTATTTTTCCGTCAAGCATCATTGCAGCAACACCAGATGGGTTACTTTGGTTTAGGTTACGGTCGAGCAAGAAGGGATCAAAACCTGTGACAAAGATACGTTTAATATTTTTATTGGGTAGATAACTTATATCGTTAAGTCCGCGAGAGTTATCTTCCCATGTTTGAAGTAGTTCTTGTTGTTGTGCTTGAGGTAAAGCCGCGGCGTTTTGTTTGATCAGTGCTCGACCATTTAATCGCGCCCAATAAAGTGCACGGTCATCGGCGTCATTTAATGTGTTTAAATCAACCTTCGCACTTGTCCATAATGAGCCTGCAATGTTGGTGACCGCTTTGTGTTTTGAATCAAAGTCACTGTATTGCTCTAATTGAGCTAACAGTAGATCTAATCGTTGTTGATAGCGATTGGCGATAAGTGGGAATTGCTGTTGAGCTTGGCTAACGCGTTGCTCTTCAGGGTCTAGGGCTAGGCTAACTTGTTTGTTCATCGTTGATTGGCAACCTAAGAGTGACGCAAGGGCCAAAGCAAGGCCTGATGTTTTAAGAAGTTTGTTCATTATAGATTCTTTTATTGTTGTTGTATCCTTAGTGTACCTGCTCTGCTATTTGAGGATAAAGTATAATTTTAACTTTATGGCTTGATTAGACTTCATTGGTCAGCATCATTTGTTGTTATGCGGAAATAAGGCGACTAAATCCATATTAAAATAGCCGCCTTGTTCTTTACCTTAGGCTGAAAGTTGGTTGCAGCTCCCCAGAGGTATATTGCCACTCGTATTCCTTAAAAGGGGAAGCTTGAGTGTAAAGCCAAACTTGGGCGACAAGTTTAACTTGTGGCTGACTCAGTAAAATTGTTTGTTTGAAGACTCCGTTATTGAGTGGGGTTCTCAATAAGCAACTCTCAAAGTTAACGTTAATGCCTTGTGGCGGTGCAGGGCACACATTTAAATAGGCTCGTTCATTGAGATCGGGTAGAAACACATCAATCTGTAATTCCACATCTGAGGTTAAGGAAAATCCAGGTTCGATGATTAAATCAGTCGTTTTTGTCGCCCCTTGAGCGGAGTTTGTTGGTGTGGTTGTTACTTGTGGCTCCGTTGGCTGTGTACTTGGTGTCTGGCTTATTGTTGGTTGCGCAGTGGCTGATTCATCACTTCCACCTCCGCCACATGATGTAATAGAGAGCAGAGTAACAACAAGGATAGTTTTAGAGTAATTCATAATCATTCACCTATTGTTCAATTGTCTTTTGAGCGGTTGGGTTATTAAACCATGTTGGGTTTTGTAGACCGTTCGTTTGTGAAAATGCTTCAAAGGATGGATAGGCGTTGAGTAAATCAACCTTTTCAATGGGATGAGCCCATGCATCACCGATCTTTAATGCCCATGGTAAGCCGTTATCTGTTTGATAATATAGTGACTTGTCGGGGTCGCTATAGTCATCTCCCGTGGTTAATAAACTGTCGTCAAACGCTTCGGTTGGTGCTTGGTTTTTAAGGTGAACCTCCCAACCTCGGGTATTTCCATTGCTAATATGAGGGCCATGATAGTGACCTGCAGCAGCAAAGATGAAAGGGTCAAGTAACCCTGACGGCGCATTCGCTTGAGCGATAGGTGTTATCAACGGTAATCTCACTCTGAAATAGACTTTATTGATATCACGGCAATTAGTTTGGACTCGGAAGTATTCACAACCTGCGGGTAGTACAACATGATCCCAAACATCAGGCACAATCATGATAATTGCTTCATCGCGTCCAGTCTCAACAGGGTTAGTGTTTTGCAATTGATTGGCTACTTCATAGTGAATCTTATCGGTGTCGATGTTTGAGGCGTCAACTCCCTGTAGCCTAACGGCAAAGCCGTTATGATAACTTGCGCCAACACCGGTGATTTCACCTTCAACTTGATAGGAAATGACTTGATCCTCTTTGACATAAGTTTTAGTACGATAATTTAACACTAAGTCATTAAAGTCAAAGTCGCCTTTTTGTGGCCAAAAGTCTTCGTAAGCCAAGGTAACCCAGTCAACCCCTCCTGGATAGGCCTGAACGCTTACACCATTACTTGTTACATCAATAAGGTAGTCTTCGACTTCGCCATTATCGACTCCTCCCGTGGCGGACATTTCTGATTCAGCCGAGACACGAAACCTCACCCAAGTTTGGCCCACAACTGCGGAAATCGGTACATTAATGGTGCTGATATTAGTTCCTGCGATGACTGGTGCTGCCTCAATGTCCTGTTCGTTTTCATCGAACGTGCCGCTATGATCCCAATCGATCCACGCGTTGAGAAAGCCTTCGGCTGAAGCGCTCGTTATGACAATAGTTTCAAGTCCGGTTTCAAAGCCTGTGACAAAAGCAACGCCATCATCATCGTCATCGACATTGGGGATTGCTTCACCACTAACCGCTGTGCCAAGGTATAAACCGTTCAAATCAAGCGCATGCCGTGCACCGTTATCATCAAGGGATGTGCCATAACTAGATGGGGCATCACCATAATCAATGCTGGTGTCATCATCGTCAACTAGTGGCGCTGTCGCACAACGTGCGCCATCATTATTCGATGATGATGGTCCATAAGCAAATAGCTCTGCAGTAGGTGAGCTTTCACTTACATTAATTCTGAAAACGTATCCATCACTGTTGCGACTAATATAGAACTTGCCGGAAGCATCAAAGTAGACTGCACCGAAGGTGCCTGATTGACCCACATTGCCTAATAATTGACTCGACCCTGTCGTCGGGTCTAGTTGATGAAGGTCACCGTTGCTATCGACACTATAGAGCAACCCAGTTAGCGGGTGAAATGCAAAGTCATAGATCCTGAGGTCGAGAGCTGCACCGTCAATGATCTGAGTTGCTTGTTTATAGGTTGGATCTTCACTATCAAGGGAAATACGATAAAGGCCATAGCTGGCTCCTCGGCGATAGGCATAATATGCGTTATCAGACACAGCAACGTCACCAACATAGAAACTAATGTTGGGTAAACCCGTGATCCCATCGATTGGGAGGACTTGATAATCTCTGCCAATTTTAACCAGCGTGTTTGCTTCATAGCCAAAGCCATAAAGAAAGCGGTCATGAACACTAAAACCTATTGCGTTAACTTTCCCTGAGGTATTCATCTGGGATGAGAGAGTTTGTGAATTACCGGTGGCAAGGTTTACACCAAACAGGTTCGCTTTTGATTGTTGAATCAAAAATGCTTTTGATGGGCAGGTGGCAAATGGCTCCGCAATGGCGTTAAACGTTGATAAAAAAATCAGGCCCATGAGCCCTATTGATATTCTCATGATGTGCTCCCCTCTGTTAATCTATTAGGTAGCAGCATGAAACGTGCCTAAATTAAATTTATGATTTTTAAGTACTTAATTTTTTTGATGGCGAGCATTTCTGAAATAAAGATGCAATTTGCATGATATTTTGCAATATCACTTACTATGAGATTCTTAGATTGAGACTAGCCCAGGTTACAAATTAGTTGGCTATTAGACAGCATATAGTGACAAAAAGGCGTTAATACCTTGAATCTTTTATTTGCTGGCGTATAATGTTTGCCATTAAACAAGTATCTTGTATTTTTACGTTTGAAATAAGCGACAAAGACTGAGATATCAAGCCCACAGGCAAGCAACATCTGCCAGTGGCTATCAGGTAACCCTGATAACAGGGTCCAGTTTTAAACCCCGCTTTTATGTGGGGTTTTTTATTACCCTAATACATGCTTTAGCGTGTAGAACTAACATCAAGCGAATTGATAGTTCGCTTTTAAACTGGGCTTTTTAGCCCTTTTTTTGTTTTAGACCAAAATTTTTTATAGGAGTGAGTGTTGTCTACCATTGATAATCGCTTAACAGAAATGCTTGAACCAGCTGTAGAAGCGGCAGGGTTCGAATTAGTCGGTATTGAATATATTCGTGCCGGAAAACATTCAATTTTACGCTTATTTATTGATCACGAAAATGGAATTGACGTTGATGACTGTGTAGAAGTAAGTCACCAGGTTAGTGCTGTTCTTGATGTGGAAGACCCAATCACGACTGAATACAATCTTGAAGTTTCATCGCCAGGCTTAGATCGTCCGCTGTTTAAAGCGCACCACTACAGCAGCCGTATCGGTGAAATCGTTACATTACAAACTGTTATGCCAACAGACGGTCGTCGTAAATTCAAAGGCGAAATCGTTAGTGTTGACGGTAACATGGTTACGTTAAAAGTTGATGGACAAGAATATACCATTGCATTAGCTAACGTTAAAAAAGCTAATATTGTTCCACAATTTTAAAAGTTAAGTTTTAAAAATAAGGGTAAGAGGCAACATAAATGAGCAAAGAAATATTGTTAGTTGCAGAGGCCGTGTCAAATGAAAAAGGCGTGCCTCGTGAGAAGATCTTTGAAGCGTTAGAAATTGCACTGGCAAGTGCGACAAAAAAGAAAGCTGAAAAAGAGATTGAAGTTCGTATTGATATTGACCGTAAAACAGGTGAGTTCGACACTTTTCGCCGTTGGTTAGTTGTTGCTGACGAAGAAATGGAAAACCCATTAGCTGAAATCACATTATCAGCTGCACAATTTGATGATGAGTCAATTCAGTTAGGCGATTACATCGAAGACCAAATTGAATCAATTGAGTTTGACCGTATTACAACACAAACGGCTAAGCAAGTTATCGTACAAAAAGTACGTGAAGCTGAGCGTGAAATGGTTGTTGATGAATACCGTGACCAAGTTGGTGAATTAGTGACTGGTGTGGTTAAGAAAAGTAACCGTGAAAGTATCATTATCGATTTAGGTAACAACGCTGAAGCAATTATCTATAAAGATGACCGCTTACCGCGCGAATCATTCCGTCCGGGTGATCGTGTTCGTGGTTTGCTTTACACAATTAAAGAAGACAACCGTGGCCCACAATTATGTGTGAGTCGTACTCACCCAGACATGTTAGTAGAATTATTTAGCATTGAAGTGCCTGAGATTGGTGATGAAATGCTAGAAATCATGGGCGCTGCTCGTGATCCTGGTTCTCGTGCTAAAATCGCGGTTAAAAGTAACGATAAGCGTATTGACCCTGTAGGTGCTTGTGTTGGTATGCGTGGTTCTCGTGTTCAAGCGGTATCTGGCGAACTAGGCGGTGAGCGCGTTGATATCGTGCTTTGGGACGACAATGTAGCTCAGTTTGTTATCAATGCAATGGCTCCAGCTGAAGTTGTTAGCGTTATCGTTGATGAAGACGAAAACAGCATGGACCTAGCGGTTGAAGAAGATAACTTAGCACAAGCGATTGGCCGTAATGGTCAAAACATTCGTTTAGCAAGTCAGCTAACTGGCTGGAATCTAAACGTGATGACAGTTGCAGAGCTAAAAGAGAAGCATGAAGCAGAAGATAGTAAAGTGATTGATGTTTTCACTGCTGAATTAGATATCGATGCAGATTTTGCACAGGTACTAGTTGAAGAAGGTTTCACTTCATTAGAAGAAATTGCTTATGTACCAGTACATGAGTTAATCGAGATTGATGGCTTTGATGAAGATCTTGTCAATGAGTTGCGTGAACGCGCTAAAAACTCATTAACAACGAAAGCATTAAAAGTTGAAGAGTCATTAGATGGTGCACATCCAGCTGAAGACTTATTAGGCTTAGACGGTCTAGAACGTCACCTTGCATTTGTATTAGCAAGTAAAGGTGTTGTTACGCTTGAAGATCTTGCTGAGCAAGGTGTAGATGACCTAGAAGCTATTGAAGAATTAACGCCTGAACAGGCTGGCGAGCTTATTATGGCTGCTCGTAATATTTGCTGGTTTAGCGATGAGCAAGAATAAGTAAGGCAAGGGGAAAGAATTATATGTCAGAATTAACAGTTAAAAGCTTAGCTGATGAGATCGGTGCACCATTAGAGCGTGTTATCGAACAATTAGCAGAAGCTGGTTTTAAGAAAAACCAAAATGACAGTGTGTCATTAGATGAAAAACAAGCCTTACTTCAGCACTTAGCTGGTCAGCACGGAGCAGAAGCTGCGCCAAAGAAAATGACGTTACAGCGTAAAAGTAAATCAACACTAAAAGTGGGTTCTGGTGAAAAGAGCCGTACGGTTGCTGTTGAAACACGCAAAAAGCGTACTTACGTAAAACGTGATGCAGCGGCAGAACAAGAGCAAGCAGAAGCAGAAGCAAAAGCAGCTGAAGAAGCGGCACAAGCGGCAGCAGAAGCGAAAGCAGCAGAAGATGCAGCAAAAGCGAAAGCGGCTGCAGAAGCGAAAGCGAAAGCTGACGAGTTAGCGAAGGCGAAAGCAGAAGAAGCATTGAAAGCTAAAGCGGCGGCAGAAGCTAAAGCAGCAGAAGAAAAAGCTCAACAAGATCCTGAAGAAGCGGCTAAAGCAGCGCAACTTGCTAAGGAAGAAGAAGAGCTGAAGCGTCGTCAAGAAGAGCTACTTGCTGCAAACGTTAAAGCGGCTGCTGAACAAGAAGCAGCAGCAGCGAAAAAACTTGCTGAAGAAAATGCGGCACGTTGGGCTGAAGAAGAAAAAGCACGTAAGGAAGCTGAGAAAAAAGCTGATTACCATACGACTTCTTCTACTTATGCTCGTGAAGCTGAAGATAAGCAAGATAGTCAAGCTGAAACTCGCGGTCGTAAGAAGAAAGCGAAGAAAGGCAAAAAAGAAGCAGCTAAGCCAGCTCACCGCGGTCGTGGTAAGAAAGGTACACTAAGCGCTCCGACGTCTATCAAACAAGGTTTTGATAAGTCAGCGGTTGTTGCTAAGTCTGATATTCGTTTAAGTGAAACGATTTCAGTGAGTGAACTTGCTTCTAAGATGTCAGTTAAAGCAACTGAGGTTATTAAGAACCTGATGAAGATGGGCGTTATGGCGACTATCAACCAAGTTCTTGATCAAGAAACTGCTGAGCTAATCTGTGAAGAAATGGGCTACAAAGTAGTACTAGTTCGCGAAAACGAATTAGAGCATTCAGTACTTTCTGAACGTGGTGACCAAGGCGATAAGAAATCTCGTGCACCTGTTGTTACTATCATGGGCCACGTTGACCACGGTAAAACTTCATTACTTGATTACATCCGTAAAGCAAAAGTTGCTGCGGGCGAAGCGGGTGGTATTACCCAGCACATTGGTGCATACCACGTCGATGTAGATGGTTCGATGATCACTTTCCTAGATACACCTGGACACGCCGCGTTTACAGCGATGCGTTCACGTGGTGCTAAAGCGACTGACGTTGTAATCATTGTTGTTGCTGCAGATGATGGTGTAATGCCACAAACTAAAGAAGCGGTTGAGCATGCTAAAGCTGCTGGCGCTCCGATTATCATCGCAGTTAACAAGATGGATAAAGAAGGCGCAGATCCTGATCGTGTTAAGAACGAACTTTCTGCTATTGACGTTATTCCTGAAGATTGGGGCGGTGATGTTCAATTCTGTCACGTTTCTGCAAAAGCAGGTACAGGCGTCGATGAGCTATTAGAAGCTATCTTGATGCAAGCTGAGCTGTTAGAGCTACGCGCAACTGACGAAGGTCATGCTGCTGGTGTTGTTATTGAATCTCGTCTTGATAAAGGTCGTGGTCCAGTTGCCACAGTACTAGTACAAGAAGGTACATTAAACCACGGTGATATCATCCTTTGTGGTTTAGAGTACGGTCGTGTTCGTGCGATGCGTGATGAGAATGGCCGTGATATTAAAACGGCTGGTCCAAGTATTCCTGTTGAAATTCTTGGCCTATCTGCTGTACCTAAAGCGGGTGATGAAGCAACTGTTGTTAGTGATGAGCGTAAAGCACGTGAAGTTGCACTTTACCGTCAAGGTAAATTCCGTGACCTTAAACTAGCACGTCAGCAAAAAGCTAAGCTAGAAAACATGTTTAGCAACATGACTGCGGGTGAGTGTTCAGAGCTTAATGTTATTCTTAAAACTGACGTTGAGGGTTCTTTAGCGGCAATCGCCGATTCACTAGAGAAGCTATCTACAGAAGAAGTTAAGGTTAACATTATTAGCCGCGGTGTAGGTGGTATCACTGAAACTGACGCTACACTAGCAGCAGCGTCTAACGCTATCATGCTTGGCTTTAACGTTCGTGCCGATGCAACGGCTCGTAAAGTGATTCAAAACGAAAACTTAGATATGCGTTACTACAGCGTAATCTATGACTTAATCAACGAAATTAAGTCTGCGATGAGTGGTTTATTAGCGCCTGAGTTCAAGCAAGAAATCATCGGTCTAGCTGAAGTTCGTGATGTATTCCGTTCACCTAAGTTTGGTGCAATCGCTGGTTGTATGGTAACTGAAGGTATCGTTAAGCGTACTAACCCTATCCGTGTATTACGTGATAACGTTGTTATTTATGAAGGTGAACTAGAGTCTCTACGTCGCTTTAAAGATGACGTTCAAGAAGTTCGTAATAACATGGAATGTGGTATCGGCGTTAAGAACTACAACGATGTTAAAGTTGGTGACCAAATCGAAGTATTTGAAGTCATTGAAATCAAACGTTCTTTATAATCATTAGATAATAAAGATGAGATGGGGGCTACTTAGCCCCCATCTGTGTTTATAAAATTAAATTTTATTGAGGTTGCTCAGTAAAATTGGGAGAAATAAATGGCTAGAGAATTTAGCCGTAGCCGCCGTGTTGCACAGCAGTTACAAAAAGAATTAGCGCAAATTGTGATGCGTGAAATTAAAGCCAGCGAGTTTGGTATGATCACTATCAATGCCGTAGACCTGTCAAATGACCTGTCATACGCTAAGGTGTATTTTACACAGTTACATGATGATGCTGAGTTAATCAAAAAATCATTGGAACTATTGAATGAATCTGCACCTTATATCCGCTCATTAATGGGTAGTCAAATGCGTTTGCGCATCGTGCCAGATCTTAAGTTCTATTACGATAAGTCATTAAGCGAAGGTATCCGTATGACTAGCTTAGTTAATCAAGCTGTCCGTGACGATAACGCTAAAAATCCTGAACGAGAGTCAGGAGAAGAGTAATGGCGCGTAAACGTAAAGGTCGCGCGATAGATGGTGTGGTTTTATTAGATAAGCCGACAGGGCACAGTTCTAATGATATTTTGCAAAAAGTAAAGCGTATTTACTTTGCGCAAAAGGCAGGGCACACTGGCGCACTTGATCCGTTAGCGACGGGGATGCTGCCTATTTGTTTAGGTGAAGCAACCAAGTTCTCACAATATTTACTCGATTCAGATAAACGTTATCGTGTTATTGCTAAATTGGGTGAACGTACCGATACCAGTGATAGTGATGGTGAAGTAGTTCAAACTCGTCCAATTGAGTTTAGTGAAGAAACATTAATGGCTAAGCTAGACTCGTTTAGAGGAAAAACTATGCAGGTGCCATCAATGTTCTCTGCATTGAAGCACCAAGGCAAACCGTTGTATCACTATGCTCGTCAGGGCATTGAGATCGAGCGTGAAGCACGTGAAATTAACGTGTTTGAACTCTTGTTTATTCGCCATGAAGGTGATGAACTAGAGTTAGAACTACATGTGAGTAAAGGTACCTATATTCGAACCATTATTGACGACTTAGGGGAGATGCTGGGTTGTGGCGCGCATATAACCATGCTTCGTCGTCTAGAGGTTGCACATTATCCGCAAGATAAGATGGTGACACTAGAACAGTTGCAAGCATTGTTAGACCAAGCAACAGAGGAAGAGGTCGCTCCGTCAACTTACCTTGACCCATTGTTGTTACCAATGGACACGGCTGTGATAGATTTCCCGCAAGCACACATCAGTGATGAACTGAGTGTTAAAGCGCTGCATGGTAACGCGGTAGCTGTTGATGGTTTCTCTGAAGGCGAATTAGTGCGCATGGTGGTTGGTGATGAACAACGCTTTATCGGTGTTGGCGTGATTGACAATCAAGGGCGAGTTCAACCGAAAAGGTTAGTGGTTGAAAATAGCTAAATAACGATGTTGATGCTTTATCACTTGAATTGAAGAAAGGTTTCTCAGACATTAATGTTTGAGAAGCCTTTTTTATTTCACGGCAACGGTATCAGCCTCTGCTGGAGAGTGATTATGGAGGGGGCATCAGGTTTAACTTTGTCTATTAAGACGCAATAAAGACAAAAGGCTAATAAAATACTTGTAACTTACTGCCTTGCTGGTATCATTGCGCGCTCGAATGTAGCTGAATTAGTGATCGGCTACATATTTCTTTAAATCTTATAAACATTGGAGTTTATTATGTCACTAAGCGCTACTCAAACAGCTGAAATCATCGCAGAATTCGGCCGTGATGCAAACGATACTGGTTCTTCTGAAGTTCAGGTTGCTTTATTAACAGCACAAATCAACCACTTACAAGGTCACTTCCAGAAGCACATCCACGATCACCATTCACGTCGTGGTCTTTTACGCATGGTTTCTAGCCGTCGTAAATTACTTGATTACTTAAAGCGTAAAGACGTTACTAAGTACCAAGAAACAATCGCTAAACTTGGTCTACGTCGTTAATCGATTAGTTCAAGAGTGTCTATGACACAAAAAAGGAACCTTTTAGGTTTAATGCCGTTCACTTAAGGTGAGCGGCATTTTTATTTCTAGCATAACGTTGAGGTCTGGGCTTTACCGTTC
>NZ_JAUYVJ010000047.1:0-16348 GCF_030689115.1 Psychrobium sp. 1_MG-2023
ATTAACCCATGCCGGTTTTCAAGACCGGTGCATTCGACCACTCTGCCATCTCTCCGCAGCTGGTGAAGCGCATATTAGTGACTTCATTTAAGTTTGTAAAGTGTAAATACAACAAAGTTCATTTGTTTGGCTACAAAATATTCACCGAGGGTGATATTCGTTTAAAAATCGACTCTATTTTCAATTTATTCACTCGGCAATCTCTCTTTTTGCCCAAGCTTACTCTGCAGCTTTAATTGGTTACGTAGCTCATTCGGCTCAATTGGGGTTAACTGTTGCTGCAGTTGACGACGTAATTCAACAACGCCGTGGCGTGCATCAGGTAAAACTCGCCATGGCACAATCGATAAGAATGTCGGTTTTTCTTTCGTGCCAACTATGGTTGTTTCTATGGTAATCACTGACTCTTTAGCAATCTCCACTTTACTTGATTGCTTGTTGGTTGGCTGCGCCATAACGGCATGAGTAAGACCCAAAGAGTTTATCAGTATCGCAATTAGCCATATTTTACTTTTCATGTCTCTCATCACTGCCCTCTTCTTTATCTTATCGCCAATTCAGGGTTGCTAGATTAATAAAGTCCATCTAGCGCTGAAGTTGTAGCAAAGGTTTCTTGTTTATTATACCGACCAGGCATCAGCTCCGACAACGTTGCAAAGCTTTGCTTGACCCATTCATCATATAATCCCTGCCAACTAAGCTGAGTATTGCTTTCTAAAATCGCAATGGCTTTATCCTCAAATGGATATGCTTGCTCTTCTAACAAAATCTCATATTGCGCTAGCGCCAGCTCATCAAGACCACTGGGGCGGGAAGAGTTCAGTAAATCTTGGGCTAGTTGACGATAGATTTGCGCCATCTGAAAGGTTGATTCGGTAGTATATTTGGCCAAGTTATACGAAGCCGCTTTTTGATACGCTTTAAGCGCGTTAGTTAAGCTGCGCTTTTTACGTTGTAAGCTTTTACGCAGCGGTAATGTTAACTTAATTCGATCAAATTCAGCCTGCGCATCTCTAGCAAAGACCATCGCGCTCATCGCCGCCAGTGCTGTTGAACGGCTTGTTACTTGCTCGGGAGTGTTGTCATGTAGATTGAGTAACTTTCGTAACCAAAAACGTCGTTTCGATTGCTCACCACTTTCTCGATATATTTCACTAAGCGTAAAGCGCACTTCAATGGCACGAGAAAACGGTTGTGAATAGGCATGAGCATAGCGCCGATAGCTGAGCCGCGCTAGTTCAATGTCACCCGCTTTTTCAAAATAGCTCGCGGCCATGAACAATGGTTGCTGTTGCAAGGTTTTATCATTTAACTTATTAACCAACATAAGATACTCACTAGCGGCTTCTGCCCATTTGTTTTCCTCCACGTAAATACTAATTAGCTGCGTTTCAATATCTTTGGCTAGCTTATCTGTGGTAAAGCGCTGACGAAAGTCGATTAGATAGTGGGTAGCTCGGGCTAATTCATTGAGCTGATAAAGGTTTTGCGCCGCATTAAACTGGGCTAATTTACGAACTGAGCTAGTTGGCGCTTGCTCAATCACGCGAATAAACAACTCAGTTCCTTGGGCTAAGCGCCCCGCCTCAATGTGCTGCTCAGCTTGTTTAAATAGACTTGCCGCATAGTTTTCGGTAATGCTCGTTAGTCGCGGATCATTGTGTTTGAGCATACTCAATACTTGTTGATAGCTCGCCGTTGCATGCTGATAATCTTGAAGATTAAATTGACTATGCGCGATAATCATTCGCGCATCCAGCTGCTGCGCGCCTGCCACTTCATGCGGCCAATTCAAGAGTTGACGAGCGCTATCCATCGCCACAATAAAGCGCTCGCCATTAAATCGTTGATGCATAAGTAGTGACAACACCGCCAAACTACGTTCATCGTCGGCGAAAGTGTCGATAAACTGCTGCGCACTTAACTCGTATGCTTGCAACCAATCTATCGCTTCGTTATCACTTGTGATGGTTCTCATCTGAGACGCGCTAACTTTAGCTGTATGATTACTAACTTGCTGCAATACCTTATCATAAGCCAATAGTGCAGCATAAGCGGCATCAGCGCGTTTGCTATTGGTTTGATATAACGCTTCATCGTTTTGGCTGTTAAGGGGGGTATCAGCCACCTTGGTTCCATCACGTTGATAAGCAAAGGTTAAATATGCGTCAATCGCCTGTGAATATTGACCACTGGCAAAAAGGCTCTCGGCATAAAGAAAGTTCATTTTAGCGCTATCGTTAAATGTGTGTTGATATTCTAGAAACCAGCGCGCGGCGTCAGCATAAAGCGCCGTCACATCGGCTTGATTTTTGCTGCCTCGCATACTTCTTTGCGAATATCCTTGTTGTTTTTTATCCTGAGCAATACGGTAACTCTGCTCAGCGAACTCCACTAAATACGTTTTAAGTTTAGGCATTAACGGCGTTTTATCTTGCCCAGACCAAATGCGCCAGTAAGGGCCATTAATTCCATAGTCAGCGACAAACTGACGCTTTTCATTATTCGCTAACGCAGCAAAACGCCCACGCTGATAGGTCTCTATTTTACTGACCATAAAGTGTGGTGACTTGACGTGGGTAGGGTAACGTTTGACAAACTCGCCATAGGTTTCGGCGCTATCGCGATAACGTTTATGTTTAAGATACCCCATGGCTAAATGCTGATAATTTAAATATTCATAATAGCGCGGGCCGACGCGTTCAAAATGCTGCGCCAAGGCCTGTGCGCCACTCTCAACTGCAACACCATTGGCAGAGCCATCTGAAAAGATCAGCCCCATCACCCGTAAACTATCTTGCACCATACGTCTTGTTGCTACTGGTAACGCAGCAACCTCAATGTCAGTTGTCGCTCGTTGTGGCAAACTAATATCAAGCAAGTGGGTAAAGTGCAGTAGCGCTTGCGAATGATTTTCTCGCTTAAATTCAGCCCATGCCAGCATATAAAGTGCGGTTTGATAAAATGGTGAATTAATATCCCCTGTTATTACCTGCTGATATGACCGCGCCGCGGCACGATAGCGATTGGCAGCGAACAAGTATTCACCCCGCCTAAAGTAAAGCTCTTGGCCATAACGGGTCGCTGGAAATTCAGTGGTCAGCGTAGTCACCGTTTGAAAGCTCAACTCACTTTCACCCTGTAATTCATACGCTTTGGCTAATTGATAAAGTAAGTGTTCACGTTGGCTGCTACTAGGATAATCCACTAAAAAGGTATTAAAAGCGTTGATTGCATCATCATAATAGCCCGCAGCCTGATGACTCAGGCGATCGCCACTTTCTTGCGCTTGCTCGTTTTCAATCAATAACAGTTGCGCCAAACGGTAATTCAGTTGTTCTTTAATCACAGGTTCAGAACTAAGAGCAATTAACTCGCGATAGTCCTTAATCAGCATGGCAATGCTAGGCTTAACAAGCGTGGTTTTAACCTGTGGACTCACGGTTAATTCAATATCTGCTAAGGTTGGCCTCACATCAATGCGGCTTTGTTCTTGCCATTGACTACAACTAAGTATGAGAAAACTCAATAAACTGACCAAAATAAGCTTATTAATGCGGCTATTCATTGGCGTCTCCGATATCATCCGGTCTATAAGCCACATCCTGCATTTGTACTACCGCAAGCTTTGCCGCTGCAATATTATGCTGCAGTTGCTGTTGTCTCTGCGTGAAATAATCAGATAGCGCCACAGCGAACTCTTGCTCGATGCGCTCAGAAATAGCGGCACTGTGACGAAATTGTTGGTTTATATTGTCCTGTAATCTACCTATTTGTTTTAACTCAGCATCGATATTCGCAACCTGTGCAACATGCTTTGCCAATTGTTGATAGCTAGTTAAGAGCTGCGATAACTCCGCATTAAGTTGTTTAAGCAACTGCATAGTAGTATTGACGTTAAGCGCATAATCATAGTCTTGCTGCCACAGCGCCAATCGCTGTATAAACGACAGCCTACGCGCTTGCTCAGTAACGTCGTGCCCCTTACTTTTAAGCAAGGCAAGCGTATCTAGTGCTTGCGTCACTTTTTGTTGGTGGGCAACTTGTGCTGCGGGTAAAAAGAATTCGCCATCGTCTTCCCCTTTGGCAGCATGAATCCGCGAAACCAAACTATCTCGTTGCTCGCTCAAACGTACAACCTGTGTTTTTAAGGTGGCTAATTCAATGTTGCCTAAGCGCGCTTGAGCAGTATGTTTCTTTTCAATTAACATTTGCTGATAAATTTCAAGTTTGTCGCGTTGTTGCTTAAATTGCTGCTTTAATTGGTTAACTTGCTGTAACTGTGCTTGATAAGTGGAAAACCGCGTATCACTTAATAGTTCAATCAGCGCCAAATCGTTAAATTGCTGCGATGCATTACAATCAGCGACAGTTTTTTTCAAAATCATAGCGTTGTAACAAGCGTGCCCGCGAGTTAACAACCCTTGCATGACCTCTAATTGCTCCTGTTGTTGTTTAAACCGCTTTAAGGCACTGGTTAGCTTTATGACTGCGCCCTGCTCATCGCCAAGTTGTTCACTGGCATAGGCTTGGGCTAAAAGTGCTTCTTGCACATAAACGTTAAGCTCTGGTTTTGAAGTCAGTTTATTTAATATGCTTTGGGCCTGCCCATGAAGACCTAAGCTGCTTAGAGCCCATGCATAACCTAAGATAGCGGGATCAAATAAATAGGAGTCGAGAGAAACTTGCTTAAAAGCATTAATCGCGGCATGGCTATTACCTTGCTCGATAAACGCATAACCCATGGCTAAATAGCTGCGATCAGCTAGGGCTATCATTTCAGGGTTTGTTCCTGAGATGGACAAGGTTAAATCGGCAAAGGTTAATTGCTTGGCACTGATCTTTTGTAACAGGTGGTTATGATCAAGATATTGGTGATAATGATGTGCAGGATTTAGTTCCTGCGGCTCATGACTACTACTATCAGAAATTAATTGCTTATATTGCTGATACTGCTCAAAATCGAGGGATTTAAGCGCAAGTTGCGCTTTAAAATAATAAAACTCATCGCGATGTTTATTTGATAGTTTTGAGCTTACCTTAGAGAAAGCCCGCGTAGCAGCAAGCCAATTGGCTTCTTGATAATGTAATTGACCGCTATAAAACCACGCATCAGCTTGAATGGAAGTGTCACCTTGCGCAGATAACAATTGTGTAAAAATGCTATTGGCTTGCTCATACAAACCATAAGACAAACTCATTCCCCCCTTTACCAGCTCTGGTGCTAAGCCTTGATGCTTAATGGTTCGTTGTTTTTCAATAATTGCCAGCTCTGTCAGCGCTTGCTCGTGATTACCCTGATAGTAATGATATAAGGCGACCCCATAATCAAGATCACTGATGTGATGCTCGACTTGTGATTGTGCAGCAGCCACAGCCCCTGTTACGCTAAATAGTATTGGGCTTAATATTGCACACACAATAGTTCGTGGGCGAGTTAACAATCGCTGATAAATCATGTGTTAATGTCTAACCATTTCAACAATCGGCTGCTCTTTTTCTAGCGAGTCACGTATGGTTAACTCAACTGACAACGCTTTTTTATCTTTAGTAAAAGTATCACTCGCGCCAAGTTTATATTCACGTTGATTGGGCCCAATACCACGTATAATTGCTGTCACTTGATGGTCACCCTGACTGACATTACCAAGGTAAAGCCGCTGCACCCCCCCTTTTTTGAGCGAGGCGATTTGTTTTTCGGTATATAGGTAATGAGTCACTGTTTGACCATCAACTTTTAACTCAATGGCATCAAGCTCAAAGAACTTGCCGATATCCATAGATAGATACACCGCCACTTGGGTATTCGTTGGGAACAATAAGTCTTCTTCTAAAATATATAAGTCACGATTTAAAGCGATAACCTGACGTTTTAAGGCTTGGATTTCTTGATTAATGCTTTGCCTTTGCTGCGCTTGCACGCCACTGAGCGTTAACACCATCACTAATGCTACATAGATAAACTTCATGATTTATTCCTTAATACCACAATGACACATAAAATCGGATGACATTCGCTGAAAATTGATACAAAGGTTCTGTACCAACGCCTTGCGGTGCAGTAACAAGGACATTGTGAAAATTGTCATAATCAAACTTGATATGCTCAAGGGATACATTAACCGAACTTGCTTGCGCCCACGATGTGCGCGCAAATTTAAATAAATAACGCCCTTTGATCCCAACCGTTAAATCATTAAAGCTACTCATCTCTTTATCGCGCGCCATAAAGTTAAACTGATCTTTACGCTCAAACATATCTTGATAAAAATCCGCCTGATCTTGTTGGTAATAACGCAGATGAACATCAATCAACCAATTATCAGCAAAGCTTTGGCTATAACCTACGGTGTAATTATTGGCTTGAATACCCCAAGTATCAGAAAATAAACGTGCGCTGGCATACACCGCCGCGTTATAAGGTAAGAAATACCGACCGCGAATAGCCCCTGCGGTGCTGGTGCGAGTATTGGGATAAATCTCTGTTGCGTAACTATAACCACTTGCCGATGCGTCATCTAAATAACGGTAACGCCGGTAAGGATTATTTAAATAACCTTGATTGGTGATGGCTTCTAGATTCAAGCCCATCTGAAAATTTTTAGTGAGAATCTGACTCAAACCCAAGCGATAGTTGGTTTGCTCGGCTTGCTCAAAAAAGTTGTCATTGCCATTAAGCGTGATTTCATCACTACCCTTGGAAAGCCCCATGGTGACAGTCGTTAAATTACCGAAAAATTCATGGCTTAAATCAAAATTAAAACTCTTGGCCTGATAGTCATTTTCATTCGATTGACTGACACCGACGCTAATCAGCGTATTATCTTGTAAATAGTTAAGGCCAAGAGATTGTTCCGAACGCTCTTCTTTATAAGGGCTGGCGGTAGCCAATACATCAATAGAGGCACTACTCACCGTATCGACATAATGATTAAAAGATGCTGATATGTTCTTGCTCATTTTTTTACGAATTAAAATCGATGGCCCATCAATAGACATACCGCCACCTTGATAGCTGTGATACATCACATCAGCGCGATCTTTGGGCAATACCGCAGCTTTGCTGACACTAATCGGCACTAACGACCCCGTCAGAATGACTAACAACAGCACAACAAGTGTCGTTGCAGCAGCCAATAGCTTAGTTACAGCCACAACCGCCTCCCGAGCCACCCTCTGCTCCCCTAGCTCCTTCGCGGGCTTGATAGACATGATGACGATAACCGTTAGCGATGGGGTCGAGCTCCCAGTCCATGACCGCTAACGTTAAGTTATTGCGCTCATACGGTTTTACCCATGGCTTTAAGGTATTTTGACAGGCAAACAACGTGGGCAATACCAACACCACTAAAAATGACTTTAAACGGGTATTCAGCGATTTACTCACGGATCAGCTCCTTAATGATTTTACGGTAAATTTCTTCATCGCCATCGACATAGCCGCGGTGCAGGACTCGCTGGTAACCATTACGGTCAATCATTACCGTCATTGGCATCGCATCAACCTTATAGAGTTCACTAACCTGTTGTTTATTATCAAACAACACGGGAAAACTGACCTCTAGCTCGTTAATAAAATCTGTCGCGAGATTACTGTCTTGTTCAACATTAACGCCTAAAACACTAAAACCTAAATCAGCAAACTCTTGATGTAATTCATCTAAATAAGGCATTTCTTTACGACATGGACCGCACCATGTCGCCCAGAAGTTAACTAAGATGACATCACCACGCATTTCTTGTAAGCGCAGGTTTTCACCCGATAGCGATTTTAGGGTGAAATCTTGAGCCATAGTTTTCTCTTCGCTCGCATTGGCCGCGCTAACCATTAACACCATCAATGCCGCCATTAATTGAGTAACTATTTTAAACATACGCATCATTGCTCCAAAATCTTATTAAAGCGGTTTAAAAAAACAGGCTAACGCCTGCAGTAAAAGCTAAGTTATGCGTGGTCTTTTCAACGCCAAGCACATCGTTATCAAAAATATGATCGGTCATATCAACATGAACAATAAAATTATCCGATAAAATCACCCGATAACCTGCGCCCACATTGACCGTGAAACGATTATCGCCTGCAAACTCGGTGCTACCGAACCCTAACATTAAATACAGTGATGAATTAAATACGGTGCGCTGACTAATAAATGTTTCACCGTTGAAGTTGTAGCCCAAAGACACATCATAGAAACTGAGTTCTCGTTGCTCATCGGTTAGCAATTGCGAGCCACCACTTAATCGCTCAAAACTGGTTTGCCCCGCCGTTGACTGGCCATAGTGCGCTTTCGCGAAGATATTTTCATTAATATGATATGAAAGTGAAGCACCTTGCAGCGAATTACTGCCAAAATCTTCGATATTCATTATTCCCGCAAAAATACCAATCTCAAAGTCGTCGACATCAATGAGCGACTCGTCAACCTGACGCCGCGCTATTTTCGGGTCAATCACCGGCTCACTCACTACTTTATTTGCCGCCCGATTAATCGCATTAGTCTTGGTCTCTAAGTCCGTATTGGCTACTGCCGTTAATGGCAATAGCAAGGTCGCAACGGCTAGAAGTATACTGAAAAACCTGTGGTCCACTGTTCTAATTCCTCTGTTTCATCACGCTTGGTTAGCGCGGAAATATTTTTGTATTCAATTGAGATAATAAAATTTCTCATGACGTGTTTTTTGACCCCAACACTAAACGTAAAAGCATCAGAGCGACGACTTTCATCGCCAGAACCAATCAAAGGGCTTCTAGGCTTGGTATCAATAACTCCTGCACCTATCGCAAAATATGGCGAATAGGCCCACTCTTTAAACGGCTGGTGAGACAGTGAAACACTGGCAATTCTATTTTCAGAGACATCCCCTAGCGCTTGATCATAATGAAGTGATGCCGCTAACGTTGGGGTAAATTGCCAACTCACTTGAGCACCAAGCGCTGAAACTCCCTCAAGCACACCGCCATGAATGCCAAACTCCATTGTGCGCTGCTCAAAAGGAGTTGATGCTGCAAGGCCATACTCACTGACCAGCTCCTTTGTGTTGCCTTCTTGCGCTTGCTGTAATGCCAACACCGATACCCAACCACTGACGCCCTCTATTGTGATAACTTTATACCAACTCGTTCGCTGGGTAACTACTGAGAGCTTTTCGCCTTGTTCAGCCACATGAAAAATAGGGTAACCGCTAGCAGGTCCTGAACGAAGCTCAATAAATGGCGCTATTACTTCTACTTGATAGTAAGGCTCATGCTGAAGCTCTCCCGAAAACTCAACGTCATTAACTTGTTGCGCACAGGTAATGCGACTGACAGCAAGCGCTGCACCAAACAATAAAGAAATCGTTAGTCTTGAAGTTGTTTGTTTCATTTTATTGAGTGCTCACTGCAAAGGGATCGTTATAATATTGCGCGCCAATATCGAGCCATTCAGCTATCAGTCGTAACTCGCTTTGATTCAAGCGATGTTCGTGACTGCCACCATCAGCAAATAATGCGAAAAAGTCATTATTACGACTCGCACCGGCCAATGACAACGGCGCACGTACTCTAACGGTTTGCATGACCACAATGGGTTGCCCTTCACTGTCTAAAATAAACTCACCATTTTCATCGGTTTCCAATACGGGGTTTCCCGCCTCATCCACTACTTCCACTAACTTATCAAGCAAAATACCTTCAACAATTTCTTGTTCGTTGTCATTAAACAACAGCTCACGATAAGCAGTGGTAAAAAAAGTATCATCGGTGGAAGGGTCAGCCCTTAAATCGAGTTGTGCGTCAGGAACTCGCACCAGCCCATCATCGTCGCTGGTGCTATGGCAACTGGTGCAGCGGTTTTGTGCAAGCAGAGTCTCACCATCGTCATCAAGCACCGCGCGGTCAAGATCAAATAGCGGCTGAATATGCATAGGGAAGTGAATTGAGATGCGACAATGATTTTGCCAATCATCACGGCAGTTATCACTGATCGGGGCGGCGGTTAGCAGCTGGTCATAAGATAATGATGTAGCGTTATCAACCTCTCGGTTAGTACTATCACTCCACACATCAACATAGTCGAGGCTTGGTGATAATGGATTTAGCCCCATCACACGAGCACGGGCTTGTGCCATCGTTTCATTCATTTGCGCAGAAATCGTATCATTACTGCCAGTAAATGGCCCGTTACTGGCAGCGCCAAGGTTTATAGAGTCAATACCCCGTCCTATCAACCCATGAGACAAGGTACTTTGCGCAGTGTGACAACCATTACATTGACGCTCTTCTCCGGGCGCTAATTGCAGCCAACTTTCATGACGTGAAGATAAGCGCTTGCCCGCTGCATCTAATATTTCAAGAGAAAAAGCCATATTCGCTGGCATCTTAAAGCGCACCGACCCATCAGGTTCAACAGGTGCATACCCCAATATATCCCGCATCGATTGCGCGCGGCTGCGTCCAAATGCGCGGTTGTTAAAATCAAGCACTTGATCATCGGGGATAGACACGGCTTTAATAATCCGAACAAATTGCGCCGGGCGATCGTCACGTGTCGTTAGGGATGGGTTGGATAATGTCGTTAAATTAGGGCTTGCTATATCTTGACCAGAAAAATCATAGA
The DNA here is from genome assembly GCF_030689115.1 of Psychrobium sp. 1_MG-2023. Lineage (NCBI taxonomy): Bacteria > Pseudomonadati > Pseudomonadota > Gammaproteobacteria > Alteromonadales > Shewanellaceae > Psychrobium > Psychrobium sp. 1_MG-2023. The sequence goes on from NZ_JAUYVJ010000047.1 coordinate 10,599, forward strand.
CACTGCGAATATCAACAATCGCCATCTTAGCTTGCTCTAACGCAAGTAACTCCGTCGTTAATGACGAGGTTTGGGTGGATTGTGGATAAGGCTTATCATCAAGGGCAACAATTTCTTGTAAATAAATCCCTTCTTCTGCCAATACCAATGGTGTTTGGGTATTGCTTTGGCGATCATAAAGCCAATAACCAAAGAGCTCAGGTGCAGCTTGAACTTCGGGGTTAGCAAGCAAGGTTTCAGTACAGGGCAACAGATTATTTGCATCACTTGGATCAACAACACGACACTGGCTCCAGCCAATGATCAAGCGCTCTGAACCGTCATATAAGGGAATTGCTCGGTTAAACTGGCCTTGGAGTGTGATAGCACCATTAAGTGGGCTTGCTGCAAATAACGCTGGAGCTTGGGCAGCACTTTCAATCACCTCACTACCTTGTTCATTTCCTGTGCTTTCTATCTCTTGAGTGCTGTCCACCAGCTGATTACTATCAATATAGTGTTGCGTATCAATCAAAACAAAATCAAAACTGTGGTTAGTTTGCTCAAATGTTCTCAGCCCCACCAATAATTTGCCATCGGGCATTTCTCGTGGCTGAATAAATTGTACATCAGGGTCGGCTTGCTGATGCGAATGACGCCCATACAATAGCTCGAGCCCCTTGCCATCGGAGTCTATTTGATACAATGAAACGCCGCTATTTAAACCTCGTTGCTCCCAGCGACTGAAAACTATCTTGCCATTACTCAGTACCACAGGATCAAAATCATGCCCCTGATGATATGAAATTTGCGTGATATTGCTGCCATCGTTAGCCATTACATGTAAAACAGAAGAGAACTGGTCTCGATTATCATCTAACGCGCTATATTGCGCTTTTCCTTCATCAAGTAAGATTGATTTGTTGCCCGCTTGGCGCGTTGAACTAAAGACAATGCGCCCATCAGGTAAATAATAAGGGGAAGTATCGTGGCCTTGCTCGGCCACTAAGTCAGATTGAATGACGCGAGTTAGCGTCTGGCTGCTTATTTCATATTGCCAAATATTCCAGCTCGGTTGTTGATCATCATCCACACCGTCGATGTTTGGCGCGCGCAAGCTAAATAACAAAAACTTGCCGTCGTATGAGGCCTCAACATCTTTAACATCATAAGGAGTAACGGCTTGGTCGGCGTTAAAAAATGCGCGATCAGATATATTGACTGGTTGCTGGTTTGGACTTGCTTGATAAAAAAGCGCGGCACCTGGCTGAAAAGCAGTGAGTTGACCAACGGTACGGCCTAAGACTGCCTCGTCATTAAAACTAGTCCTTTTTACGTAGGAAATAGGCACCAATTCTACAACGGGATCTTTGTCTATAGATTGCTCACTAACCTCACTTTGACCACCACAGCCAATAAGGAAAACTAAGCACAAAAAAGTTAAGTAATGGTGTTTCACTCAGTCATAATCCATCATAAAACTGGCCATTAAGCCCGACTTAAGCTTAACGGAACATTAATAAAAAAAAGAATATTAAAATATCTATTAATCAATTAAATAAGTTAACAAACCCACATGAGATAACTTTCAATCCAGAACATAATACACTATATTGAACACATTCATAATAAAGATACCGTTGATAATTGCAAGTCATCAGTCAAAGTGATTTGACTGAGTTTATTGACGCTCAGGAGCGACTCGGACGTGAGAAATTACAAACACTTCGCTGACAATAACAGCATAAAAAAAGTACTGATACTGCTTATTTTATGCTATTTCGGAGTTACCACCTCATACTTTAGTGCTGCAAATGAGCGGGATCAAGCCACGACCATGCACATTCGCTTAACCGGTATCGCCCCTGATGAAACCGTCTTATCGCACATGGCGCAATACATTGAGCAAAACAACAGCGAAGCCGCTGCCTACCTTGCGATGGAAAACCCAAGCTTCTATAACATCACCTTAAAAAATTGGTCTGCGCCATGGACTAACCGCGATGCGGATATCTTTGTCCCGCTCAATGATTACACAGCCACAGTGATTGGTATGGTGCGTGATGACGTTGATTTTAGAGAAGTGTTATCCGGTGACATTGTCTATATCGCCAATGACACAGCCAATGTACCCGCTTATTCGGCGAGCAACAATGGCCATTATGCCGCCCTTGAAGCCATCGGTATCGATTTAAAAGATGTTTTACAAGCGCAAACACAATCTCAACTCTCTGCTATTCCAGCGGCAGCCACCGCAGGGGTTGTCACCAGCCGAGCGGCCGCCAAAAGTTTTTTTAAAGACGGTACCAACCGTGCCATGCTGCGCTTTACCTTAATCAATCATTTATGCACCGATCTTGAAGCCCTTAAAGACACCACCCGCTCGCCCGACCGTATCCGCCAAGACGTCAGTCGCAGCCCTGGGGGTGATAGCCGCTTGTTTATGAACTCTTGTTCGGGGTGTCATTCCGGCATGGACCCACTCGCCCAAGCCTATGCCTATTACAATTATGATTACGATAGTGACTCAGACCCAGATGGCGATAATGGCCAGCTAAGTTACAACCAAGCGGGAGTTATCGACTCGCAAACAGGCACGCGAGTTGACGCTAAATATCATATCAATAGCAATAACTTTAAGTACGGCTTTATTACTGACAACGATCAGTGGACAAACTATTGGCGCAGCGGCGTCAATGCCAACCAAGGGTGGAACACCACCCTGCCGGCCCAAGGCCATGGCGCAAAATCATTAGGGCAAGAATTAGCCAACAGTGAAGCCTTTGCCCAGTGTCAGGCGAAGAAAGTGTTTAATAATGTATGTTTACGCGAGCCTGATAACGCCCAAGACCGCCAACAAGTTGCCACCATGGTTAGCGAGTTTAAAACTAGGCACTATCAAATTAAGCCACTGTTTTCATCAGCCGCTAACTATTGCAAAGGAAGCTAGCCATGAGACTCTCGTTACTGCTTCCATTATCCGTTTTGCTGTTAAGTGCCTGTGGCGGTGAATCGACTGTTACCGAAACACCAGAGCCGCCGCCAACAACCACTGGCCCCTTTGTTTATAATGGCCCAACAGCCCAGACGGCAGATATTCAGCAATTTAAAAATCAGCTGTGGGACAACGTAGTTGGCGAGGATAAATGTGGCGCTTGCCACAACCAAAGCGGACAAAATCCGCAATTTGCTCGTACAGATGATGTGAACCTAGCTTATGGCGCGGTTAGCGCAATCATTAATAAACAACAGCCAGAGCAGTCACTATTGATTGAAAAGGTCGCTAATGGTCATAATTGCTGGCTGAGTAGTGACAGTGCTTGTAGTGATATCTTAACGACTTGGTTAACCAATTGGCTAGACGTTGAACAACAAAGTAATGTCATTCAGCTGATTGCGCCTATTGATAAAAGCCCCGGTAGCAATAAACGCCTGCCTGATAATAGCAGTGCCTTTGCCACGACTGTGCATCCTCTCACTCAAACCTATTGCAGTGATTGTCACGCTAGTAGCGCACAATTTCCAATATCACCCTATTTTGCTGAAGCCGATGTTGATATCGCCTATCAAGCGGCAGCAACTAAGCTTGATCTCAATAATCCGCAATTATCCCGCTTAGTGGCGCGTTTAACAGATGAGTTTCATAACTGTTGGAGTGATTGCCGTGCAAATGGCCAAAGCATGCTTGATGCAGTTAATGCGCTAGCACAGCAAGTGCCGACCACCACCCTTGCCGATGATGTTGTGCACAGTAAAGCATTGACCCTGCCAGAGGGCATTGTCGCTAGTGGCGGTAGCCGTTTTGAGCAACATGTTATCGCAAAATATCAATTTAAAGCAGGCAGCGGCCAAACCGCGTTTGATACCAGCGGTATTTCACCAGCGTTAGACTTACAGTTTAACGGAGACGTGTCTTGGGTCGGCGGCTGGGGTATTCATTTAAATGGCGGTCGCGCGCAGGGCTCTACCTCGAGCAGTAAAAAGCTCTATGATTTGATCAGTGCAACGGGAGAGTATTCAATTGAAGCATGGGTCACCCCAGCCAATGTTACACAAGAAGGTCCGGCACGTATTGTGAGCTACTCGGGCGGCAAAGACAGCCGCAACGTCACTCTTGGTCAAACGCTGTATAACTACGATCATTTGTTGCGCACCGCTGAAACGAACGTTAATGGCTTGCCCGCTTTATCCACCAACCCAGACGCTGAAGTGCTACAGGCCTCATTACAACATGTCGTGATTAACTATGATCCAATTAACGGTCGGCAAATTTTTGTAAATGGTCAGCATACGGGCGATGAGGATGACGTCACTCCCGGTTCATTAGCCGAGTGGGACCCTACTTTTGCCTTGGTGCTGGGTAATGAGGTTTCGGGGGAGTTTCCATGGCTTGGCAGCATTCGAATGTTAGCCATTCACAACCGTGCGTTAGCGCCTGAGCAAATCCGCCAAAACCACAGTGTCGGTGTCGGTGAACGCTTTTATTTATTATTTGGTGTCAGTGAGTTAACGTCGGTGGCACAAAGCTATATTGTGTTTGAAGTCAGTCAATTTGATAACTATAGCTACTTATTTAAACAGCCGTTTTTTATTAGCCTCGACCCCAATGCCGCGCCACAAGGCATTGCGGTTAAAAACATGAGAATTGGCATCAATGGCGCAGAGCCAAGCATTGGACAAGCCTTTGATAAGCTCGAGCTCACCTTAAACGCTGATAGCTACACCAGCGGCAGTGGTCAGCCAATCTCTGGCTTAGGCACGTTAATCCCACTTGAGCATGGCAGTGAACTCGATGAGTTTTTCTTAACCTTCGAGCAGCTCGGTACGCATCAACACGTTCGCGTCGATGCTGTAGTTACTGCGCCGACAACCCCAGCTGACGTTGAAGAACAATCGCGTCTTGGTATTCGGCTGTTTAGTGAAATTAACCGCAGTATGGCGCAAATTACTGGGGTTTCACCGCAAAACACCGAGGTTAAACCAACCTACGATAAGTTAAGACAGCAACTGCCTTCAACCACAGATATTAACGGCTTTTTAGCCTCTAATCAGATGGCAATCAGTCAACTGGCGATTAAGTATTGTAGCGCGTTAGTTGATGATCCTAGTGCGCGAGCTAACTACTTCCCAAGCTTTAACTTTAACCAAGTGCCCAGTGATGCTTTTACCAGCGGTGGTAAGGATTTAATCATTAATCCATTACTGACACAGGCTATCGCGACAGGCTTAGACAATCAGGCAAGTCGAGCCGAGGTTAAACAAGAGCTTGAGTTATTAACCGATAAATTAAGCCTGTGTAGTAATCCAAGCGATTGTAATAATCAACGCACCTTAACCATAATCAAAGCAAACTGCGCCGCTGTGGTCGGTAGTGCTATTACCCTATTGCAATAAGAGAGCCGTCATGACTAAGTTTAAACAGGCCCGGTCTAAACAACCACTATCGCCAGATGCACCGTTATTACATAACTCGCACTCGAAGCCAATTAGCCGCCGTGATTTCATCGCCCAAGGCTTTGCCGCAGGGGTTGGTACGTTATGCGCGGGCTCAATTTTAGGCTTATTTGCTAGTCCAAATCAGGCGCATGCCGCCCTCTCCCCCGACCTTGAGGCATTAAAAGCCAGCTGCGGCATTTCAACCAATGGCGCGGGGAAAATCCCGTTTATTTGTTTTGATTTAGCAGGCGGTGCCAACTATTCTGGTCAAGTCCAACCGGACACTTCATTCTGTAATTTCTCATAGTTAATTGGTGTTTTATCACCAAGTGTTG
>NZ_JAUYVJ010000048.1:0-14464 GCF_030689115.1 Psychrobium sp. 1_MG-2023
TTCAGGCCTCGCTTTAGGGTTTAAACGAGAGATTCCGGCTAAAACAATGCCGGAACGACAACTTTTAGGGCTGACAATCTCGTCATATCATAGAAGAGTTAGCGCTCCTGCCTGCGTCGTTCTGAAAATGTTTTATTCAGGCCTCGCTTTAGGGTTTAAACGAGAGATTCCGGCTAAAACAATGCCGGAACGACAACTTTTAGGGCTGACAACCTCGTCATATTATAGAAGAGTTAGTACTCCTGCCTGCGTCGTCCTGAAAATGTTTTATTCAGGACCTCGCTTTAGGGTTTAAACGAGAGATTCCGGCTAAAACAATGCCGGAACGACAACTTTTAGGACTGATACTATCCCTGCTTAGTGACTAGGTGCATAGTGATAATGTCCGGTAATTTTAAAATCAAATAACATATCTTCAAGTACGGGCCCTCGCCCGATATTATGCGAGATAAGAGGGTTGCCTGTAGTAGGTGATAATTTATCTGTCACAATACCGATATGGGGTAAATTACCCGGAAGCAGCCACGTCACCAAGTTACCCGGTTTATAATCCCCGCTATCCTCTGTCACAGGGAGCTTCTTGCCATGCCTTGCAAAGAATGTTTTGAGGTTTGGTACTCTACGATGATCAATATTGGGATCCGTTCTTATTAAACCCCAAATGCGTTTAGAAGGGTAATGTGCAAAGTTCGCCTTCATATCCTGGTGCACTAATAACTGCAGATCAATACCTAAACTGCGATACGCACGGATAACCACATCGGTGCACACACCAATATTAGGTGGTACATCACCATTAGGGAAAGCAATAGCAATGTAACGACCGTCATAGGTCACGGCATGCTTTGTACGCTCAATGGCTGCGGAGGCCAGCTCATCACTAAAGTTTGCATTAGCCTCAATAGCGGGCACGAATAAGCATAAAACAAACAGGCTATTTCTTATCATGATGTCTCTAAACTCGATTAAATAGATATAGAGCTAACATAAAAGTAGCAGCCTTAACACAAACTGACTTCCCTCTCACAACTCAAAAAGTTCCGCTTTACCTCACAACAATTTCAATAACTCTAACAACCTTTGATTCAAATCAATAAAGCCCATCACATCACGTCTTTCACTTGATTTACATCAATTTTCAACTTTTCAAAATACCCATAATAGCCGTATTGAATTTACAAACTTATTTCGTTCCTCAAGGATACTCAAAATGAAAAAGACATTATTAAACGTTGCCCTTCTTGCTGCTCTTTCTTCTTCAGCTGCCGTTGCTACTGCAAACGAAGCAGGTGATATCATTGTTCGTGCAGGTTTAACAAATGTTGCATTATCTGATGACAAGCCAACTATCTACGCTGCAGACATGACGGTTCATTTAGCCGAAGGTGGCCCTGCATTAAAAGCATCTGTTGAAGATGACACTCAATTAGGCCTAAACCTAGCGTATTTCGTGACTGACCGCGTTGCAATTGAACTATTAGCAGCGACACCATTTAGCCACGACTTAAATGTTCATGTTGGTGATACTACACTAAACCTAGGTAGCACTAAGCACCTACCACCAGTATTAAGTGCACTTTACTACTTCAACGAGCCAACATCGAAAATTCAACCATACGCTGGTATCGGTATTAACTACACTGTATTTTTCGATGATAACTTCAACAGCACAATGAGCGGTGATGCAGTTCAAGTTGGCGCATTAAACGATACATCAATTGCTGACTTAGCACCGGCGTTAGGCTTACCAGCGGGTACAGAGTCTGTTGGCCTTCAAGCTAAAGATTTAAATCTTAAAAACTCTTGGGGCTTAGCGGCACAGTTTGGTGTTGATTACCACCTAGAAGATAACTTCATTATCAACGCATCGGTTCGTTACATCGATATCGATACTACTGCAACATTCAAAGCAACAGCTTTAGAAGTGCCAGGAAAAGTAAGTGTTAACCTAAACCCATTAGTTTACACTCTATCAGTTGGTTACAAATTCTAATTAGTTTTTTACACTAATTGATGAAAGGCGCGCTAAGAGATTAGCGCGCCTTTTTTGTGGCTCAATCAGAATGCCAACCATATCGTCGACCCGATAGTCTTTTAAGCCGGGAGCTGCTTACGTAAACTGTGCTGGTGAATGTGGTGGCAGCCTCGTGAGGTTCCCGCTTAAAAAACTGCGGGAACGACGGGAGAGATAACTGCAAGATGATTATCCCAACGTACTGTATTGTGGTTGGCTAGCGTCTTTAACCCCGCTGGTGCCTGCGTTGTTATAACCTGACTCGCCAATCTGCCCTTTCCATTGCTCATAAAGAACTTCCTTTTGACAACCCCGACACCTGCACAGTCTTTAAAACGCTCGGATGACAATAAGTTTAAAGAGACTAAATCCCAATAACTAACTAAGCCACCTCGAGGACACGTCACCGCAGCCACTTGATGATGACTATCGATAGCAACACTTGCGGTATAACCATTCATGCTTTGCCATAAGTTATCATTAGCAACTAAAGGGCGTAATTTAGACTCACCGTGATGGGAGTAGATCAAGGGCTCTATGTGCGCTAGAGGTTGCTGCAATTGAGCACCAATAATGACTTGCCCCGTTTGGCTCACGGCAAGGTGGCGTAAACTAGCTTGGTGATGTTGCGGCTGATAGCTCGCTAGCACTTTACCACTCTCAACGTCTAAATAACTCAGGTTTGGTTGCATAGTCGTTAAGTTAAGCTTCTCTCTTGGCTTGTCTGGATGGGTAAAGATCCCACCATTAGCCACCGCCAAGGTGTTATTATCCGGCATTATCACGCATTGGTGAGGCCCAACACCACCAGCGCTCATTTGAGATAACAACTGATAGTTGTTGGCATCACGTATGGTAATCACCCCCAAGGGTGCTTGAGTCCCCTGCCCGCGGCTGGAAAGCGGCTCGACTTTATTCTCGGTACAAAATAAATAACGACCGCTAGCATCAAAACAACCATGACCATAAAAGTGATAGGACGGTTGCGGTTTAAACTGATTAGTAATTTCACCCGTCAGGCCATTCACTTCTATCGCAAAGTAGCCCGGTCGCCGTGCAAACACCAGTGCATGATGTGGCTTATTAGGCACAGCAACAACATCGTGCCCTCGACTAGGCAGCTTCACTTTACTTATCAACTGACCCAACTTGTCAAAAAAGCCTAAGAAATAGCCTGACGTTTTGCCCTGACTGCCAGTTAGCTTTAAGGCACTGGCAAATAACACCCTATCAGCACCAGCGGTCAGCGGCTTACAGCCACCTAACAAGCCTACGCCGACTGCACCAGTAGTTAAACCACAACCGAGTTTTACTGCCTGTTGTATAAAATGACGACGAGACTGGTTTATCACTTAGTCACCGTCATTTGAATTAAAGCCAAGGCTAATGCCTAGTGTTTTAACAAAGTCCACTTTCACCTGATCTTCTAGCTTATTTAATGAAGCTGATATCTTTTCCAACTCGGCTTTGCCATCAGGCGTTTGCACTAACTGGTTAAAATCCTCATCAAGTGCTTCAGCTAACTGCGCAGTCAACACTAACTGGGCATTAATTGCATCAGCTAATTGTTGATCTTGATGGCTGCGAATTAAAATATCATCTAAACCAAAATTACTATTCGCCTGAAAGACTTCACTAAAAGCACGAACATTCATCACCAGATTACTAGCACTGGCATTTGCGATAGCACTTTCAGCGGCTCTTGTTTCATCAGCAACTGAATCTACTTTTCTCGCACGCACAATTTCAATTTGCGCCACTAAGTTTGAAACCAACTCCTCAACGGCATCTTGAGTGCTATCAAACTCACCTTGGCCATTAATCAGATCACTTTTAGTCGTGTTCACCCAGCCTTGCTCCACTTCCTGCGAGATTAAGACGATATTGGCCGCAATCGCATTCATCACTTCACAACGTTTCGCCATGTCGCTAGCAACTAACAACGCATTATCATTATCGGCAAAAATGATACGTTCTAATGCTGGTAACCCTTGTCCGCCAACATTTTGCGTCGCTAAGAATGGTTGGTCGATAACATTCGGGTTTAGTAGCAAATCGGTTACACCGCGCTCAACGGCATCATTGGAGTCTGGCCAAAATTGAATTCTAAACCAACGATTCTGACTAGCAATAGGGCCAACTTTAAGCCACTGAACTTGTTGCCATGCTTGATTGGCCTGTTGCCAACTTTGTTGTAACGCTGTTAAGTCACTATCCGCAGCGGTCTCTAAGCTACAAAACTGAGTAATTGCCTGTTGTGACGCCTCAAAACGCTCACGCATTTGTGCGTAGTGAGGAAGGATCACTTGGTCAGCCATATCGGTGAGATACAGGGTGAACGCTTCCCCTTGCTCGATTACAACGGGTGTTGCATCACCCTCTGGGGCTGGATTAGACGCTTTTTTGTCTTCCGTTTCCCCGCCACCACCACAGGCAATGAGTAGCGATGTTAATAGTGCTGCAGCGGTATATTTTGCGTAACGTTGCCATTGGGATAGCGTTGAATTTTGTTGTTTAAGCATGAGTATTAATTCCTTTAAAATTGCTTATTGCTAAATTGCACGGACAAAGGCAATAAGCGCTTCACGCTCAGCTTTTGATAATGCTTTAAAGTGTTGTTGGCTTGCCGTGGCCTCACCGCCATGCCAGAGAATGGCTTCACTGATAGTACGTGCCCGGCCATCGTGTAAGAACTGTTGTTTACCTTGAATTCTCTGTTGCATACCTATGCCCCACAATGGTGGTGTACGCCATTCACGACCCGTTGCAGAGTATTCATGTACACCATCGGCTAGCCCCTCTCCCATATCGTGTAATGCGAGGTCGGTGTACGGCCAAATCGTTAAACCCGCTAAACTTTGTTCAGGGTAATTAGTGTCAGTGACATAGCTCGGGCGATGGCATTGATGACAGCCACCTTGATAAAATAACTTGCGACCGGTTTGCACCTGCTGAGTTTGTAATTGACGCGTTGGCGGCACCCCAATATGCAAGCTAAAACTCATCGTTAAATCAAATAACTTTTGGTTGATTTCTAGTTGCTGTGTAGGCGCACCTAACGCCGCTGCTTGTAAACACCCGGCTTGATGCCCTGTACATATTTCATCATTAAACATTGGGTTAGTGATGCCTATGTCAGTGACAAAGGCGGCCGCAACCTGCTGCTCAAGCGTGGGGTGTTTCGCTTTAAAACCAAAGCGTCCTACCGCCATTTTTTTGCTGCTTGCGGCCACTACACGATTGTATTTCGCACTGATGCCGTCGCCATTGCTGTCCTCAATATCTTCTTGCGCTAATAAATCGTGCTCTTTAATCGCATCTAATAAACCCATGCCATAAATGTTGGGGCCAAAACGCGGTGAAATACCTATTCCTTGCGCCAAGGGGCCGTAAGCTAAATCACTCAACTTGATTAAGGGCTTGCGTAGTTGGTAAGTTTCGCCATCGTCAAACTTGCCATTAATGTATTGATAAGTTAATGACAGCTTCGCTTCCGGCTTCACTGGCTGCTTCATCGCTGAGTGGCGATAGTCAATGGCACGCACTTGCACCTGCCCCCCATAAATAGGGTCAACCATTGGTAAAGTGCCAGATGTTGAACCTAAACGAACTAGCAAACCTGAGCCTTTGATACTTCCCTCTTGTTCAGCACGCCCACGCCCACCTTTGCTGTGACAAGTGACGCATGAACGGGTATTAAAGAGCGGACCTAAACCATCACGATCGTCAGTTGAACTAGGCGAGATCACCCAAGGATCTTTAAAAAACGTTAAACCACTCCAAAACGCGAGTTTATCCATACTTTCAATGTGATTGCCCGGTTGGATAAAGGTGCGCTTATCAAGTCGTTTAACCGTAGCCTTGCCTCCTGGCTTAAGCTCGCTGCTGTTAAACCCCGGAACAGCGTGCTCATTACAGCCAGTCAGTGCTGCCACTGCAATTAACGCAGCAGCAGTAAACATAAATCTATACATCTCAACAACTCAAGTTACAGTGAATTTAAAAAACTAAGCAATTGGTCTCGCTCGACTTTACTTAAGTTCACAAAGGCTTTCTGACTGTTGCTGGCCTCACCGCCATGCCACAAGATAGCCTCAGCAATAGTGCGAGCTCGACCATCATGAAGGAACGTTGCTTTCGGGTTTACCGTTTTAACAAGACCAAGCCCCCATAACGCTGGGGTTTTCCACTCACGACCATCAGCCTGTCCTTCTGGGCGATCATCTGCTAGCCCTTCACAGCGTTGCACATACATGCAGCTGTTACCGCTTGTACAACTTGCACCGTCGGCTAACTCACGGGTAATCTTACAACTACCGCCCATATCATGGAGTAACAAGTCGGTATACGGATAGATAGTTTGGTTAGCTAAATAATCCAGTGGTTCAGCATCAGGTAAAAGGGTCGATAACATCACTTCCCCCAATAAGCTTCCCGGCGCCTCACCAGTGACATGACGCGGTGTATGACAATCGACACAGCCACTGTTAAAAAATAGTGTGCGGCCCGCGGTTACATCGGCCTGCCATTGTTCAGTCGTCGTATCAAAGCCACGGCGCGCAGGCACGGCTAATACTCGGGTGTAAAACTCAACTAACGCTAATTCACGGTCGGTTATATCGATATCTTCACCAACGGTAGTCTCTTGCTCTGCAACGCTTAAGCAAGCCACTTGCAGTTCGGTACAAGGCTCTTGTTTAAATAAAGAATTGGTGATACCCATGTCGCCGCGATAAGCCCCCGCAGACTGTTGTAATACCGTTGGGTTTGTTGATTTGTAACCAAAACGCCCTAGCTTTTGTTCTCCGGTCATGGTTTCGTTAACAAACACTGCGCGGCCAGAGATACCGTCGTTATTACTATCGTCAGGATCAGCCAAAGCCACGATAGTGTCCGCCTTTATCACTTCCAATAAGCCTGCTCCAAAGACACTTGGCGTGACACGAGGCGATAAGCGCACATCTCCATTAAACTCGCCAAATGATAAATCTTTTACGTAGTAAGTCGGTTTGCGCAGCTGATAACTTTCACCATCGGCATATTGGCCATTAATGGTTTCATATTTTATAAAGGCAAACGCTTCGCCGTATAGTTCGTCACCATTAATCGACCCTTGGGCTTTCGGTAAGCCGGCATCACGATCAGATGTGGTAAAAGATTGCACAGCAAACGTTTGTAACTGACCACCATAGACTGGATCAGGGTTGCCTTGGCTATCACCAATACGTAAAAACATGCTACGCATTGCTTCTACTGGAGAGGCAGGAACTACGCCACGGCCATCTTTTAAATGACAACCCTGACAGCTCGCTGCATTCATTAACGGCCCCATGCCATCATGAGGAGTTCTAAAGATATGATCGCCAGCAGTAAAGTTAGCATCTTGAGAAAAGTTACCAGCCACAGCCAATGCTCGTTGCTCAAAAGCTTCACTATTAAAAATAAAACTAGTGACCGCACCACCCGCCAAATGCTCACCAGAGATTATTTCTGACGCCGTTAATGGCGTTAATCCACTGTGATCTTTCGCAGGCTTCACTGGTGCAGGATTAGGCTCTGGTTCCGGCTGTACTGTGGGCTTCTTATCCGAGCCACCACAACCAGCTAACATACCGACCACAACAACTGATGTGAATAACTTACTTTTGTGTCCTAACAAACTGCTAAACGATTGATTCATAATCATTACTTTTTATAGGGTTATAAACGCAAAAAATAGGCTCTTAATTAAAAGAGCCTATTACACTATCGAGAAATTATTTTTATCTACTAGATATCTTGATCGGTATCATCACGTAAATCGGCAGTTTCAACATTAAGCACCTGTGCTGCTAACTCAATTTGATCGGTTTGTTTAACTAACGCTGCAATAACGGCAACGACATTTGGTTGTGATACACTTTGTTGAATTAGGTTATCAAACGGTACGCCAGTCTTCGCTTTAGTATCAATAACAGCAGCGCTAGCCATGGTTTTTTCTAATGCACCGCGTAGGTCATTTGCTAACTCATGGTTTTTTTCCACGACAAGTAAGTCATGAAGCGATGCGCCTTCAATCACTTCGCCATCAACGCGTACGTAGCGACCTAAGTAAGAATTTTGAACGCCTTTCGCATTTAAGAAGATGTCGCGGTGCGTGTTATCAGAGAAACAAGAATGCTCATCTTCTTGAGAGTTAGTGGTTAGCGCGATGTTAATTCGTTCACCTGCTAATTCACCAAAGCTTAAGCGACCCATGCCACCCAGCATTAGGCCAAGAGATTCATCACCACCTGCCACGAAGTTAGCATAGTGGTTACCCTCAACACCTGGCTCCCACGCTGTAGTCACAGCGGCTAAGTCTTCAATCAATAAATCAGCAGCAGCTAATAAGTATTGACCACGACGGGTACATACGCTGACATCTGCTGGTGTACCTGTGCCTGACGTACAAGCTGTCATACTGTAATCTGTCACCGGACGTTGACCACCTGAAGCATCACGTGTACCACCATCGCCTGTTGTTGCGTCGAGGTTTAAATCTTGACCCCATAGTAAGAACTCAATCGCATGGTAGCCTGTGGTTACGTTCGCTTCATCTTCGCCATGCTCAAACATATCTGCGATAGTGTCTTTATTGATTGTTGGATAGTCAGCAGCGTTAGTAATGATGCTGCCAGAGATCACAACATCACCTTGGGCAGAACCGTTAACCGCTGGTGCGACATAATCGATAATCGCTTCAGCTAGCGGCCAAGCATTAATGCGACCTTCTTTACCATCACCTTCAACACCAATGGTGCCATCTTCTTTAAGTGCATCGATAGGACCCGAACGGAAACGGTAAACTTCAGTTTGTCCGTAGGGTTCACGTGAAGCTAACCAAGCATCTTTAGCTTGAGCAAACGTTTGTTCTGTAGGGTTAGCGACTAATGCAGCAAGGTCATCACGTAAATTTTGCGCGGTGATTAATGAGTCGCTATAAACGGCATAAGCAATGTTCGCATTGGTAGTTAGTACATCTTGACGCTTAACAAAAGTGCTCACTCCATTTGCACCATCAGCACCTTTTAAGCCATCAAGACCCGCAATGCCGTTGTCACCATCATCGCCATTACAACCTGTTAGCACAGCAGCCACAAGAGAGGCTATTGCTAATTTTTTAACGCTCATTTTATATCCTTTAAAGATTAATTAGTCACCAAATTTGCCCGTATATTAATGTAACAAAATTAAGATCGCAAACGATAATTATTATTATTTATCAATTAAACTAATTCTCATTGACATAAAATGTCATTGATTTTATTGGTATAAATTTAAAGTATTACATTTGAACTAAGGTTGGTCATAAAGGATGAATGGCTATAAAGTAAAAAAGCGAGCGTCACTAATGTGGCGCTCGCTCAGTCGATTTTGATGTTCTAATGTGCTTTCTTATGATTTAGCTGGAAGTACTAATGAATAACATTCACCAAAGCCGATGCGTTTCGCACCTGCTTGTTCACAGTAACCACGCATTACAACAGCATCACCATCTTCAAGGAAAGTACGTGTTTCACCGTTAGCCAATTCCACTTGTTGCTTGCCGCCATTAGATAACTCTAACAAAGAGCCCGCTTCCTGTGCGTCTGGACCTGATTGAGTACCACTACCAAAGAAGTCACCAGCGACTAAGTTACAGCCATTCACGGTATGATGAGCAACCATTTGTGCCGTAGTCCAATAAGAGTGACGGAAAGATGATTGAGTTAGCTTAACCGCTGCTTCACCCGCTTCACGCAAGGTTGGCGTTTCTAAGAACACTTCCAATTGTACATCGTAAGAACCTAACGCACTGTTACGTTCACTTGATAAGTATTCAAGCGGTTGTGGGTCGGCTTCGTTACGTTGCCAACTTGTTCTAAACGGTGCTAACGCTTCGTTAGTCACAATCCATGGTGAGACCGTTGATGCAAAGTTTTTCGCTAAAAATGGGCCTAATGGTTGATACTCCCACGCTTGAATATCGCGCGCAGACCAATCATTAAATAAACACATACCAAAGATATGCTGGTCAGTATCATCAAGTGCGATTGTTTCGCCAAGCTCATTACCACCGCCAATATAAATACCGACTTCCATTTCGTAATCTAGGCGCTTACATGGACCAACACTTGGGCTGTCAGCATCTGGCGCTTTGGTTTGACCTTTAGGGCGTGGGAATGCTTGGCCAGAAATACCAATAGACGATGAACGACCATGATAACCAATTGGCACCCATTTATAGTTTGGCAATAATGGATTATCCGGACGGAATAATGACCCGACACTCGTTGCATGATGAATCGATGTGTAAAAGTCAGTGTAATCACCGATACGACAAGGTAAATCATATTCCGCTTCATCTTGAGCAACAAGACAACGACGCAACTCACCCTCAAGCTCAGCACCAGCGCTTAACGCTTGAGATAATGCAGCACGCAGCGCTGACCACACAGATGCAGGCATTGCCATGAAGTCATTTAATGTCGACTGACTACAAGCCACCAGTGCCTCAGCAATAACGCCGTCAAACAATTTAAGTTTTGATAGTGCAGCTAAGTCAATAATTTGATCGCCAATTGCCACACCACCACGAAATGCTTGCTCGCTGCCAGCAACTCTAAAGATAGCAAATGGTAAGTTTTGAATTGGAAAGTCAGTGTTTGGCAAATTAGCAGAGTCTAGCCAGCTGCTTAGTTGCGGATTATGTGTTTCATTTAATAGAGACTGTTTAGTTACAGACATGCGATACCCTTATTCTTCGCTAAATTCTTGTTGGTGCAGCCATGCGGCATGCTGTGGTGCTTTTTTAGTCACCGACCACTCTTCAATCATGGCAGGAGCAACACGTTTAAGTTCAGCCATTTGCTTTTCACTACCACTACGGTAGGTTAATTCTAGACGATGACCGTTAGGATCAAAGAAATAAATTGAGTGAATAACCCCGTGGTTGGTAATACCTAAAACATCCAGCCCTTTTTGTTCCAATTCAGCTTTTGCTGCAATTAATGCATCACGGTCAGTGACTTCAAAAGCGATATGTTGTACCCACTCTGGCGTGTTGGTGTCACGACCCATTTTAGGCTTAGTTGGCAGCTCGAAGAATGCCAAGATATTGCCCATACCCGCATCTAAAAATACGTGCATATAAGGATCTGGCTCTTTAGTAGACGGCACTCTATCTTCAGAAATGGCTACCAATAATTCCATATTGAGCATCTCTTGGTACCACTCAACGGTTTCTTTGGCATCATTACAGCGGTACGCCACATGGTGCATTTGTTTTATATCGATCATCTCGCCCTCACAAATAGTAACAAATGATACTAATCAATTAGTCGATATTAGTATCATTTGTTACTAAAGTCAATTCAGGCTAGAATGCAATCAAGCGACTGTCGTTATAAGTGATCAACCATGAAACCATCATTAGAATTAAATCAATATTTTCCCTACCAATTCTCTATTTTGGCACAGCAAATGAGTGAGTACATCGCAAAAATTTATAAAAAACAATATGGCCTAAGCCGCTTTGAATGGCGTGTGCTAGCCTGTGTTGGCCAACAACATTGTAGCGATACTACTAAGACAATTTCGGGCAAAGACATCATGCAGATAACTCAGCTAGATAAAATGCAAGTCAGTCGAGCGATTGCTAAATTACAACAAGGAAATTACTTAAGCCAAGAAACCTCAACCACTGATAGACGCGCTAATACTGTCGTACTGACATCTCAGGGAGAGTTGCTTTACCAAGAAATTGTGCCTTTAGTGTTAGCTCAAGAACAAGCACTCTTATCGCATTTAAGTGACATTGAGCAACAGCAGCTCATCGCGATTACACGAAAACTTAGCCAGAAGCTCGCCCACGAGCAATAGTGAGATAAACACCGACAATACTGATAAGAAAGCCCATAATAGCTAAAAACGGCAGCTGCTCTTCGAATAATAACCATGCCTCAATGGCTGTGATACCTGGGACTAAATAAAAGTATGACGCTACTTTTGCTGATTCACCTTGTCGTATCATATAGAGAAGCAGTAAGGCCGCGCTCACCGAAAGTCCAAAGACTAACCAAGTCAATGCTGCAACCAGCGGTAGCTGCCAATCGATAACTTGGGTTTCAAAACAAAAAGTCAATCCCGCCATTAATAGAGCCGTAGCTGAATATTGGATCAGTGATGCCGCAACTAAGCTAACATTACCGCTAAATTTTTTTTGATACATCGAGCCTATTGTGATGCCCACCAATGAGATTAAGGTGGCCAATAATGCCGGCCAACCGAACTCGACATTCGTACCGCCTTCTTTTGCTAGAAGAACCAGAACAACCCCAACAAAGCCAAGGCTCAATCCCAGCCATTGACGCAATTTCACTGCTTGCTGAAGAATAAAAATCGTAATAAGAGCAGTTAACAGTGGTTGCATTGAGACCAATAATGCCGTGATTCCCGCTGGCATTTGTAATTTTATTGCGGTAAAAACACCACCGAGATAGGCACCATGAATTAATAGACCACTGACAGCTTGATGCTTTATTTGGTTTCGCGACGGCCATGTCACACCAAGCACTTTCATTAAACACAAAAATACCGCAACAGTGATTAGCATCCGAATAAATAGTAAGTTAAATGGTTCAATATAAGGTAACGCATACTTTGCACCGATAAAGCCAGTGCTCCATAACAACACAAAAATGACGGGGATGATTTTAACTAAGGCAGGTCTTAACTCACTCATGACACTCATTGACATCTGACGCTATGAAACTTAAGGCTATCATCCTTACCTAGGTAGTGATACTAGCCTTATGCACTACAGCCAATTAAGCTATCGAACGTCTAATTAGTGATGATTTAACTTTTTCAAACGTTGGGGCAAACCATGGTGTGAAAGAGTGAGGCTTGGTTGTTAATAATTGCTCTAGCTGCTCTATATCGACCCAAGCAACCGCAGCGACTTCATCAGGGTTAAGGTTGTCCAAGTTTGGATTCGCCCAGCTAACAAATAAATGATCATATTCATGTTCAATTAACTCGTTAGTCAGCTCCGCTCGATAGGTATGACTGCCAACCCACCGTAAATCCGAGAGTGAAAAACCGAGCTCTTCAGTTAAGCGAGCTAAAGCAGATTCTGTAACGGATTCATTAGGCTGAGGATGAGAACAACAACTGTTACTCCATAAACCGCCGCAATGGTATTTATGCAAAGCTCGTTGTTGCAATAATAACTGGACGTGACCTTGATGTTCTCGAACGATAAAGATAGAAAAGGCGCGATGTAATAGCCCTTGCTGATGCGCTAGTAGTTTATCCGTACTACCAATAACATTGTCGTTTCTATCGACTAATACGACTTGGTTACGGTTCATGCTATTTCTCTACTAATAAAACTCGGTTAGTATAACAGAATTCACCTATCGCGAGTTAATTTAATGGCCATCAACTTAGAACACTTAATTATCGAACCCGTTTTGCCGGCTGAGCCTGGTGATGTTGAGGAACTGACTACGCAATTGCGTGCCTATAATCACGATAAACTGTGGCAAAACGTTAAACAACCCATCGGCTGCTTTATCCGAGACCTAGAAGGAAAACTTATCGGTGGCGTATTTGGCTTTAATAGTTGGGGTTGGCTTAATATTGAATTAGTGTGGGTTGACGAAAATTATCGTGATAACGATTTAGCGACTAAAATGATGGAGAAAATGGAGCAGTATTCTATCATTGAAGGGCTCTCGCGAATTAAACTCGAAACAGGCAGTTTTCAGGCGTTAGATTTTTATAAAAAATTAGGCTTTGAGGTCTATGCAGAGCTTGATGATTACCCCGTCGGACAAACGAATTATTATTTAAAGAAGATACTAGAATCCTAAAGCGGTGGCCATCTACCGTAGCCCTGAATTGCTTTGATGAATCATACATAACGGTGTAGTTCATATTGAACCACACCCTTACGGCGTGGATAACCTAAGAGTCAGTTTTCGACACAAAGCGAACGCTCGAACAATTGTTGTAATGAGCAACTAGAGCATGGGCTAGTGTCGGTAGAAGTTTAGTGCTTTCCAAAAGTAATTAGGTATTATCTATCGCACAAACCTCATTCAGTCACTTCATCCCTGCGTAGACAGAGCCAACAATGCATTAAAGGCTAAACAAGCGATGTGAGGTCCTGACTAAAAGCATGTCAAGGTGACGGATGTGGGCATGTCAGGATAACCGACCTAATAATAAGCGCACTTCAATTAAAAGCTATAATGATATGTTATGAGCAAGCGCTAAACCGCAGGGATGCGGTTTTCGAGCGCCCTATGGATGGGCTTGAGCGACTTGTGGTTAACATGTCGTTGTGGCTTGTTTAGTGGGAATATAAGTAAACGCGCAACTAACCCGTTGTGCCTAGCCTGACGTGTAATCGAGCTGCACATTCCACGGCATGAGTGCCGT
>NZ_JAUYVJ010000049.1:0-12592 GCF_030689115.1 Psychrobium sp. 1_MG-2023
TCTCAAGTGGATAAATAGTGAGGTTATTATTCTAAAAGCCCATTAACATTGGTAGGTGGGGTTAATTGACCGCTTACCTTTTATTCATATATGTAACAACAAAGTCGGTTGTCATTACATAACCTAAATTCGTTTCCCAATCACGTGGGTGAATTGCATTTAAAGCTATAGCAATATCAAGCGTCTCATCAATATCAAGAGCATACTGCTCTTCAATTTTTACAACACTTTTAGATGAAAGGATCTTCTTATAGGTTCGGTATTCACCGTCTGATAACAGGTGTACATGCCGCTTTTGAATAGGACAAAATAACCAATGACGTCGACCAATTTGATTTACATCTCGCACGGTGAGATAAGGTCGGTATTTTTCAAGAAGATCCTTCTTCCATTTATTCAATTTTTTAACAGTTTCTTTGTTTACTGTTACCTCAGTTCTTCTTTTTAACTTGCTCATTTTTCCACCTTTTCAAAAAGGCGAAATGTAGCAAAAACAATCTATACACGGAAGACTGCAAAAGCACGTAACAGTATGATATAATTAGACTTTATTATACAGTATTGGCTAAAATGTCATTAGATGTTAAATATTAGAAATTCAAAACCAAAACAGAAATGGATAAGTAATTGATAGATATGAAAATGAAAAAACAGGCTGATTTAGCATACTAATAAGTATCTATAATGGCATTTAATAAAAAACCTTCAAGATATTCATATTAGTTATATCAACAGAGTACCTATTCCAAAATGTTCTATCCCAAAATCAATTTATTTTTTTAGATTAATATAAAAATGGTAAATATCAGTTAATTCTTTGAGGGAAAACACCCTATTACTAAATAGGACTATCTTTTTGATATGTTAATACTCTAATATTTTCATCTATAAATTAAACTCAGAATAATACGGTTGAATGTTTCTAGCATGATAAAGTTCAACTCTTAATAGTTGCTCATAGGCATTCCCCCCTAATCACGGAAGAAATATATGATTGAATCAATTTCTATACAAGGAGTGGCAAGTTTTCAAAACCCTACCCCTGTATCACTCAATACAAATAAGAAAATAGTGCTGTTTTATGGCCATAACGGCACGGGGAAATCCACAGTAGCAAGATACCTTCAGGATACAACACGTATTAACTATAGTAATTGCAGCTATGTGTTACCTAATTCACAAGACTATGAGACCTTAGTTTACAATACTGATTTCGTTGAAAAAAACTTCTCGCAAGATAGCTTCGAGGGTGTATTTACTTTAGGTGAGACTAACGTTGCGGCTGAGCAAGCTATAAGCACAGCAGAATTAAAGATAAAAGAACTAGAAGAACGGAGAGTTCAAAAGCAAACTATTAACACTCAACATAAAGAGAAAAAAAATACCCAAGTTAAAGCAATTAAAAACAAATGCTTTGAAATTAAAAAAGAGCATGACAAAAAAGATTTAGATCACTGCTTAGTTGGCTTTAAAGGCTCAGCAGCTTCGTTTTATGATGAGCTTCTAAAAACAGCCCTAATAGAAAAACCTGACTACACGTTTGAAAGTTTAGCTACAGAATCTAAAGAACTAAATAATAAAAGCGCTGTACCAAAAAGTATGATTCCGACCGTTGTTCTAAACCTAGCTTCGAGCGAATCAAATACTATTTTAAGTGAAGTAATTGTAGGCTCTAGTGATAGTTATTTAGCTGAGTTAGTCGATAAACTTCAAAACTCAACTTGGGTAGATAATGGACGTATTTACCTCGATGATGCTGAAAGCAAATGTCCGTTTTGCCAACAGGCAATTGATAATGAATTAGTTGAAAATATTAACAACCTTTTCGACGTTTCGTATGAAGAAAAAAAGGATGAATTAAGGGCCTTACAAAGCGGATATAAACAAGTTATAGATAACTTTAACGATACGTTAACAGCCACTCACTATACAGCTCTTAATGATACTAAATTTGACCTAGCAAAAGAAAAACTATCGAATGTATTGCAAACAAACCTTACAAAACTGAATCAAAAATTAGCTGACCCAAGCATTAAAGTTAACCTGGAAGCTACGGCTGATTTAGTACTGGCTATTAACGATGTAATAAGTGATAAAAACATTTCTAGAAAAGCTTTTAACGCTAAATTAAGTAAGAAAAAAGAGTCTCTCGCTGCTATTAAAAATAAATTCTGGTCTTTGGTTCGTATAAAATACGATGCTGAAATTAAAGCTCACAATACTCTAATTGAATCAATAGACACAGATATTAAAAAGACTAAAACAGAAGAACGCGACCTTACTTCAGCGATACAAGCTCAAAACGAAATTATTGCTGAAAACCGTAAAAAAATCACCAATATTGAAACATCGGTCATTAGTATAAATAATCAAATTAAATCGATAGGTTTAGAAGGCTTTGAGATCAAACAACAGCCAGGTGAAAATAACCATTATTACCTTTGCCGTGGTCTTTCTTCGTGCGGGAATGATGTCTATAAATCGCTTAGTGAAGGTGAAAAAACACTCATTACTTACCTCTACTTTTTAGAGCTATGCCAAGGAAGCGTAGACAGTGATTCCTCAACCCCAAAGAATAAGAAGATTATTGTCGTTGATGACCCTATATCAAGCTTATCTCATAATTATATTTATGAGATCGGGGCTCTTACGCATAAAAAGCTTATTCGAGGCTACCAATATGCACAAGTCATATTACTTACTCACAGCCTTTATTATCTGCATGAAATGTTAAAGTATTTGCCTAAAGGGAAAGACAATGCAGGTAATGATAAATTTGATAATAAATGTAATTTGTTTAGAGTTCTTAAAAATACTAATAGTAGCATTGTTCCTATGGGAAGAAGTGATATAAAAAACGATTACCAGTCATACTGGCAGATTATAAAAGACGCTCAAAATGGCAGTACTAATAACATTGTTTTACCTAACATAATGAGAAATATACTCGAATATTATTTTTCTTTTGTACATAAAACAGATGCGCTCAAAGCAGCACTAGATGCACTTGAAGAAGCAGATGCTGAATTTTCCCCTTTCTTTAGGTTTATTAACAGAGAATCACATTCTGACTCTGTAAATATAAATGATTTAGGGGAGATCGACTCGGATAGATTTATTAACAAATTTAAAGATGTATTCATCAGGACTGATTTTGAAGAGCATTACAATAAAATGATGGTGGTATAGAACATAACTAAATATGTGATAATAACGAAATGACAAATCCGATTAATATCTCAAGTAATTCTATTCACCATATTCATATTGCATAAAAAAAGCGAACCAACCGGTTCGCTTTTTTATTTAGTCTATTTTGATAGTTTAGTTAGTCACAATCTCTATTTCGGTCACAACCTTTATTAAAATAGTCACAAACTTTATTATCAGTTACCAGATCAACACCCAACTAAACATAGTCCTCAGTCGGTACACATGAACAATGTAGGTTACGGTCGCCGTATACGTCATCGATACGGTTTACTGTAGGCCAGAATTTGTTGTTGCGTACTTCTTGGGTTGGGAACACAGCCAGTTCACGGTCGTAAGCACGGTTCCATGTAGGATCCATGATGTCGTCCATGGTGTGTGGTGCGTTGTGTAGCGGATTGTCTGTTTCGTTCCACTCGCCTGATTCTACTTTAGCAATCTCAGCGCGGATAGCGATTAGGGCATCGGCTAAACGGTCGATTTCAACTTTAGACTCAGACTCAGTCGGCTCAATCATTAATGTGCCAGCTACTGGGAATGACATGGTTGGAGCATGGAAACCATAATCATTTAAACGTTTTGCAACGTCCATTTCTGTCACGCCAGACGACTCTTTAAGTGGGCGTAAATCAACGATACATTCGTGTGCTACGTAACCGCCACGACCCGTGTAAAGAATTGGGAAGTGCTCGCTTAGACGCGCTTTTAAGTAGTTCGCGTTTAAGATAGCCATTTGCGTTGATTGACGTAAGCCTTCGTTACCTAACATCGCGATGTACATGTATGAAATCGGTAAGATGCTTGCGCTGCCGTATTGCGCTGCTGATACTGCGCCGTTGCCAGACTCAGGACCTTTAAGATCGATAACACTGTGGTTAGCCACAAACGGTGCAAGGTGTGCTTTAACACCGATAGGACCCATACCTGGACCACCGCCACCGTGTGGAATAGCGAATGTTTTATGTAAGTTAAGGTGAGAAACGTCAGCACCAATGCTACCCGGCGACGTTAAGCCAACCTGTGCATTCATGTTCGCGCCGTCTAGGTAAACCTGACCGCCGTGCTGATGGATGATGTCACAAATCTCACCAATCGTCTCTTCGTATACACCGTGAGTCGATGGGTAAGTGATCATGATACACGATAAGCTGTCTGATAATTCTTCAGCTTTAGCGCGTAGGTCGTCCATATCAACGTTACCTTCGCTGTCACACGCTGTAACCACAACTTTCATGCCAATCATTTGTGCAGACGCAGGGTTAGTACCGTGCGCTGATGATGGGATTAAACAAACGTTACGGTGCGCGTCACCACGGCTCTCGTGGTATTTTTGAATCGCTAATAAACCAGCGTATTCACCTTGTGCACCTGAGTTAGGCTGCGTACAAATTGCATCGTAACCAGTGATGTTCACTAACCATGCTTCTAGCTCTTCAATCATTGCCACATAACCTTTCGCTTGGTCTTGTGGACAGAATGGGTGCATGTTTGAGAATTCGTTCCAGCTAACTGGCAGCATTTCGCTTGCTGCGTTTAGCTTCATCGTACAAGAACCTAAAGAAATCATTGAGTGGTTCAATGCTAAATCTTTACCTTCTAAACGACGGATGTAACGCATCATTTCAGTTTCGCTGTGGTAGCTGTTGAACACTTCGTGCGTTAAATACTCTGAAGTACGCTCTAGGTTATCAGCGTAAGAGAAACCAGCGACTTCACTATCAAGCGTTGCAACGTCTAAGCCGTGATCAGTACCTAAGATGATATCGAATAATTGCGCTACGTCTTCACGTGTGGTTGTTTCATCAAGTGCGATACCGATTTGACCCGCTAGGTCACGACGGAAGTTAACACCC
The DNA here is from genome assembly GCF_030689115.1 of Psychrobium sp. 1_MG-2023. Lineage (NCBI taxonomy): Bacteria > Pseudomonadati > Pseudomonadota > Gammaproteobacteria > Alteromonadales > Shewanellaceae > Psychrobium > Psychrobium sp. 1_MG-2023. Next base: position 5,064 of record NZ_JAUYVJ010000049.1, read on the forward strand.
GCTTCAACGCCGTTTGCTAAGATAGCGTCTTTGTCTTCGCCAACGTTAAGCGTGATCGTATCAAACCATGTGTCGTTTGCTAGCTCAGCACCTTTGGCTTGTAAGCCCGTTGCTAAGATAGTCGTTAAACGATTGATGCGTGTTGCGATGTTTTTCAGGCCTTTAGGACCGTGATAAACCGCGTAGAACGACGCCATGTTCGCTAGTAATACCTGTGCAGTACAGATGTTTGAGTTAGCTTTTTCGCGGCGGATGTGTTGCTCACGCGTTTGCATTGCCATACGAAGAGCCGGCTTACCGCGCGTATCTTTAGATACACCGATAATACGACCCGGCATAGAACGCTTATGCTTGTCACGTGTTGCAAAGAATGCTGCGTGAGGACCACCAAAGCCCATTGGAACACCAAAGCGTTGGCTGTTACCAAAGACAACGTCTGCGCCCATTTCACCTGGTGATTTAAGTACTGTTAGTGACATTAAGTCAGCCGCGACAGTCACAACCGCTTTCTTCGCTTGAAGATCTGCGATTAATTGCTCGATGTCATCTACTTGACCGTTTGATGCTGGGTAGCTAAGCATCGCGCCGAATACGTCGTGGTTTACCGCGTCAGAGGCTGGGCCAACAATCACTTCAAGACCAAAACCTACCGCACGAGTTTTAACTACGTCGATGGTTTGTGGGTGAACGCCGTCACTAACAAAGAATAAGTTTGATTTTTTGTTTTTAGAAACACGCTTAGCTAAACCCATCGCTTCTGCGCCAGCAGTCGCTTCGTCAAGTAATGACGAGCTTGCTAGATCTAAACCAGTTAGGTCGATAGTTAGCTGTTGGAAGTTAAGAATTGCTTCTAAACGACCTTGCGCGATCTCTGGTTGGTATGGCGTGTATGCCGTGTACCAGCCTGGATTTTCTAATACGTTGCGTAAAATTACACTTGGCACGTGTGTGTTGCTGTAACCCATACCGATGTATGTTTTTAATACTTGGTTTTGATCCGCTAATGAACGTAAGTGAGCTAATGCTTCAACTTCAGTGCGGCTGTCGGCTACATTTAGCCCTTGTTTTAATAAAATCGATTCAGGAACGATTTTTTGCGTCATGTCTTCTAAAGACTCTGCGCCAATTGCAGACAACATTTGTTGTTGCTGCTCAGCATCTGGGCCAATATGACGGGCAAGAAATTCTTGTTTATTCTCTAATTCGGTTAACGAAGGTACACGGGTCATGATGACTCTCTTCTCAAAATAAGGGCTGATGGCAACAAGCCAAGTTCAGCGTATAGAATTAAGTAAGTGTGCTAGCTAAAAATTTAGACTAAGCAAAAAACAATAAAGCCCCTTTTGCCTACGCATCAGGGGCTTGGTGTATTAACGAAGATTATTCTTCGTCAACAACCGCTTGATAACCTTCAGCGTCTAGAAGGTTTTCTAGCTCAGAAGCGTCATCCGCTTTAATTTTAAACATCCAACCGTCGTTGAACGCGTCAGAGTTAACTAGCTCTGGAGAATCTTCTAGCTCTTCGTTGATTTCAACAACTTCACCAGTGATTGGTGCGTAGATGTCTGAAGCCGCTTTTACAGATTCAGCTACGGCTGCATCTTCACCTGCGTCGAACGTGTCGCCAACATCTGGTAAATCAACAAAAACCATGTCACCTAAAAGACCTTGTGCGTGCTCAGTGATACCAACAGTGAAGATTCCGTTACCTTCGTCACGAACCCATTCGTGTGAGTTAGCATATTTTAATTCAGCAGGGATATTGCTCATGAGTTTATCCTTTATCTTTTTAACTGACGCAATGCGCCATCATAATTTAATTTTTAACTTGCCCACATCAGGTGGGCAACGAATTAGAAAGTTTTCTTGCCGTTACGGACGAAACCCGGCTTAACTACTTTCACGTCTACAAACTTCTTACGCATTTCAACTTGGGCTACTTCACCAATTGAACGAGGCACACGAGCGATTGCTACACTGTGACCCAACGTCGGCGAGAATGTGCCAGAGGTAATGATACCTTCTTGTTCAGCACCTTCGCTATCAGTAAATACAACTTTTTGACCGTGACGTAATACGCCTTTCGCTTCTAGGATTAAGCCAACTTGCTTGTGTAGTTTACCAGAAGCTTTTTGCTCAACTAAAGCAGAACGACCAATAAAGTCACGCTCACTTGGTTCCCAAGCAACAGTCCACGCCATGTTCGCCGCTAATGGAGAAACTTCTTCATCCATATCTAAACCGTAAAGGTTCATACCCGCTTCTAAACGTAGCGTGTCACGTGCGCCTAAACCACATGGGCGAACATCCACATCTAACAGTTGCTGCCATAAATCAGCTGCTTGGTCGTTGTGAACGATGATTTCGTAACCGTCTTCACCAGTATAGCCTGTTGTTGCGATAAATAAATCGCCAGACGCTACTGCGAAGAATGGCTTGATGCCTTCTAATAATGCATTTTGTTCAGCGTTAAATACTTTAGCCGCTTTTTCTTTAGCGTTAGGGCCTTGAACCGCGATCATTGCAAGTTCTGGTAACTCAGTAACTGTTACATCAAAACCAGCTGATTGCTTGTTGATCCACGCCATGTCTTTTACGCGAGTCGCTGAGTTAACCACTAAACGGTAGTAATCGTCAGTCATGTAGTACGTGATTAAATCATCAATCACACCACCCGCTTCGTTTAGCATGCCGCCGTACATTGCTTTACCTTCAACAGTAAGCTTTGCTACGTCGTTTGCTAATAATTTTTGTAGGAACGCTTTCGCTTGGCTACCTTTAATATCAACCACAGTCATGTGTGATACATCAAACATACCCGCGTCTTGACGTACGGCATGATGCTCTTCGATTTGCGAACCATAGTTGATTGGCATATCCCAACCGTGGAAATCAACCATCTTAGCGCCAGCTTCGATGTGCTTATCAAATAAAACAGTTTGTGCAGCCATTAGAGATCCTCAAGCTTTAAATATAGTGCTACAACCCATGTTGGTGATAATTTCACCGGGATGTAGATTTTAGTGGCGAGATTATAGCTTTTTTGTGAGTCAGGTTACAAAAAAAATTTCTGATTTTTCACATTTAGGGAATTTAGGAAACTTATGTTTCTAATTGGGGAATTTATAATAAGACTAAAGGCTATTGATTCTATTAAACATTTAAAAAATGATTCAATTTATACATGCTTTTTAGTCTCTTATTCTGTTTATTGTTTTAGCCTTCTTTTTCTAAATGTTCGAAGATTTGTTTCATATTTAAGTCAAAATCATCGGCTCTGACACATTTTACAATTTGTTCATTATCTGCAACAGACAGGTCAATGTTTTTAGATACCTCAAAAGACTTTTGCTTAATGTCATAAAATAGCTTAACTCGTGGCCTTACAGAGTCAGACTCATTGCTTTGCTCGACAATCGCTAAATGTTCTGAGTCTAACTTCACAATTGATCCCACAGGGTAAACCCCCATGCATTTAATAAACGAAACCACTAAGTCATTATCCAAGTGATTTTCTTCTGCCAAATTACGTAAAATACTAAAAGCTTTTACTTGTGAGAAGCCTTCTTTATAACAACGATTAGCCGTGAGGGCGTCATAAATATCACAGATTGAGATCATTCGGCCATAACGTGATATGTCATCACCACCAATGCCATTTGGGTAACCCTGCCCATTAACCTTTTCATGGTGTAACGCCGCAACCTCAAGGCTCAGCGGCGAAATGCCCGGTGTTTTCTTAATAATCTCGATAGAGTGATTAGCATGACTTTTCATGATTTCAAACTCTTCGTTGGTTAGCTTACCGGGTTTATTAAGGATTTCATCAGGGATCATGATTTTGCCAAGGTCATGCATAAAGGCACCGATGGCTAATTCTTTGATGGTTTCTTTATCTTCGCCAAGGTGCTTAGCAAACATCGATAACAAGATCGATACCGAAACTGAGTGTTCTAACAAGTATTGATCTTTTTGGCGAATATTAAGCACACAGGCCAATGCATTGGGGTTTTCAAAGATCGTTTCGATGGAGTCACTAGTAATTGACTCAACCGAACCAACATCAATGGGCACGCCATGCTTAGCATCATCGAGCAGACGTTGTTGCACTGCTTTCGATTCATTAAACAGTTGCGATGCTTTGGCCACATCTTGCATGAAAGGAGTTGCTTGCTCTGGGGAGATGTTGGTATGAACTCTTTGTTTAGCTGGATCGACGATTAATGATTGAATGTTTTTATTTTTGAAGTATTCGATGGTGGATTCATCTTTAACCCAGCCGGGCTTGGCCAGTTTAAAGTTACCGGTTTGCTCGGCAATATCGACAACATACATTCCGATAGCTAATTCAGAGATATCTAGCTGTATAGTCATTAATTGCTCCCCGCCCCTTTATTTTTTAAATGTGCACTCCTTAAATTCGCACAATACTGCTTTATAAAGTAAGTATAGCCACCGAGGAGAATTATTGATCTTGACCTTAGTCAAAAAAATAAGCAAGAAAAATATTATATTGTATACCCTCCACTTAAAGGGTTTCATTCAGGACCTCACTTTGCTACCAACAACGAGATCCCGGCTAAAAGACTGCCGGGATGACACATTTTGGTACTGCCGAGGCGACTAATCAACGTCGTCCTGAAGTGGATTATTCAGGACCTCGCTTTACTGCCAACAACGAGATCACGGGTAAAAGACTGCCGGGATGACACATTTGGTACTGCCGGGATGACCCGCCACCGTCGTCCTGAAAGTGGGTTATTCAGGACCTCGCTGTATAGGAATTTAACTTTCTATCAGCGGTTTAGACAGTTCAGGTAAATCATCGGTTAATCCCATCGCATGACGGATAAACATTTCTTTGACTGGCGGCACTTTATCTACGGCAACCAAACCTAAATCTCGCACCAATTTCTTCACCGGGTTAGCACCAGCAAAGAGCTGCTTAAAACTTTCCATCGCTGCAATCATTTGCATCGCTTCTGATTTACGCCAGCGCTCAAAGCTGCGTAAGTTGGCTAATTCGCCAATGTCTTTGCCTTGTTGGTGATTGTCTAAAATAGTTTGCGCTAAAGAGGCTGCATCTAAGAACCCTAAGTTAACCCCTAACCCAGCCAGAGGGTGAATGGTATGTGCAGCATCACCAATAAGGGCAATACGTTCTTTGGCAAAACTGCGGGCATAGCGCATTTTCAATGGGAATACACCGCGTGGTGACACCACCTGACAATAGCCTAAGCGGTTATCGATTGCCGTGGTGAGACGGCGGTTGAACTCGACCTCATCACAAGCTTTAAGCTCAGCCGCTTGTTCTGGAGGCAGTGACCACACAATTGAGCACAAGTTTTGACCATTACCTTGGTTATCAAGCGGCAAAAACGCTAACGGTCCTTGCGGCAAAAACGCCTGCCGTGCAATAGCGTCGTGTGGTAAGTCAGTTTCAATAGTCGCAACGAGTGCATGGTGACCATAATCCCAACTCGTGAGCGGGATATCAGCTTGTGAACGTAACCATGAATTTGCGCCATCAGCACCAACAACTAATTTAGTCGTTATTGCCTGAGTGACGGACTTATTTTCTTCACCCGAACCTGTAAGATTTAGCCACGATTCTTTATCGCCCATCGCAACACTTTGGCAATGAAATGGGTGAAATAAAGTGATATTGCTTGCTTGTTCGGCTTGCTGCCACAGAGCGGCTTGAATAATAGAGTTTTCAACGATTGCCCCTAACGAGCCATCAGTAACTGCACCAGTTTTTAGTTGACTAGCATCAAAGGCGATTTTACCAAAACTGTCTTGATCCCACACCTGCATTCCTTGGTAAGGTTGGTGTCGAGATTGTTCTATGTGAGCCCAAGCGCCTAAACGCGAAAGTAAATTCTTACTCGCTTGACTTAACGCACTGACCCTAATCTCATGGTCTACAGGCAGGCTTAAATCGGGTGTTCGGCCTTCAATCACCGCAATAGACAGGTCACTATCAGCCAGTGCATTTGCAAGCGCCAAACCGACCATACCGCCACCAATAATTGCTAGATCAAACGATTGAATATTCATAACTTTCCTAATTAATTATTAGCGATTGGACGTAATGGCGATAAATCATGAGACCAGCCAAGCATTTGATGAGCTACAGGCTGCTTTAGTGAGTTAAAACAACTACTCAGCTGCAAGCCAATATTGCGCCCCATCGCCATCGCCCAATAGTCGTTGGAAAAAATAGAGACTAGCCCACTCGTTGCCAGTACAGTTTGATTACGATCATCACTTCGCTGTTTTTGATAAGCATCTAAGACACTAAATTGGCCAATATCTTGTTGCTTGATAACGGCTTGAGCTATCTGACTAATTAGCCCTGCAACGTCACGCAAACCTAAATTAAAGCCCTGACCTGCAATTGGGTGTAGTGCTTGTGCTGCATTACCAATAAAAACACAGCGGTGATGTGTGGTTTGTGTCGCTAAGCTTTGAATAAGCGGGTATGACACACGTTTTCCCGTTTGTTCAAAAGTACCTAAGCGATAACCAAAGGCTTGTTGTAGTTGGGCTAAAAACTCAGCATCGGGCAGAGCCATTAGCCTGTCGATATGTTCAGAATGCATCGACCACACTAATGAGCTGCGCCCTTGCGACATAGGTAATAACGCCAGAGGACCTTGCTCGGTAAAGCGTTCATACGCCCAACCTTGATGGGCTTTTGAGGTAGTGATATTGGCAATAATCGCCGATTGGTTGAACTCTGTTTGCTGCTTAGTGATATTTAGCAGCTGACCAACTTTTGAAAACCCACCATCAGCAGCCACCAGCAACTTAGCTGATAGTTGTTGTGAATCAGCTAGAGTGACAGTTACTTGTTCGTCGGTTTGCTCTAACGCAACCACGCTATTTGGTCTGAACCAGGTGACATTATCGCTCGTTAATTTCTGGTGAAGTAAACGGCCACTATCAACCAGTTCAACGACATAACCTAAATCAGCGACTTGATAATCGTGCGGCTTGATTGTCGTTTGCGCAAAGTGGCCACGGTCGGTAACTGAGATATTAGATATCGGCGTCGATATGTCGCGAAAGCCTGACCATAAGTTGAGTTGTTCGAGGATTTGACGAGAGCCGTAAGATAATGCGATAACCCGGGCATCAAAGCCTGGGTGAGTGGAGTCGTCAGTTGACGCTTCAATAATTGCTATATTGAGTGAGTGATTCGGTCCTAAAATGTGGTTTAGTCCACAGGCTAGGGTTGCTCCGGCCATTCCGCCGCCATTAATGATAATGTCAAACTGCTGTGTCACTACTGACTCCATTATTTTTTGATCCTATTCATCACATCGTCGTCCTGAAAGTATTTTATTCAGGACCTCGCTCTACTGTAACAAAAACGAGATCCCGGCTAAAAGCATGCCGGAATGACGATTTGTGGTCACTGGCCCCTACATCGTCGTCCTGAAAGTATTTTATTCAGGCCTCGCTCTACCGTAACAAAAACGAGATCCCGGCTAAAAGCATGCCGGGATGACGCATACTTGTTA